>CANIFK010000076.1 GCA_947466555.1 Acidobacteriota bacterium
CACCCCTACATCTCCACCGGCCTCCGCGATCACAAGTTCGGCATCGATATCACCGCCGCCGAAGACGTCTACTCGCGCGCCCTGCAACTGGAACACATCGTCGCCGAAGGCGTCAGCTGCCACATCGGTTCGCAACTGCTCGATACCGCCCCTCTCAAAGAAGCGCTCGATGCCGTGCTCGCCCTCGTCGGCCGCCTCCGCGCCCGCGGCGTGCCCATCCGTCATCTCGACTTGGGTGGCGGCCTCGGCGTGCCCTACAAGCCCGATCAGACCGAACCCAACGTCACCGCCCACGTCCAGGACGTCTGCGCCCGCTGCG
This sequence comes from Acidobacteriota bacterium, assembly GCA_947466555.1. Classification (GTDB taxonomy): domain Bacteria; phylum Acidobacteriota; class Terriglobia; order Bryobacterales; family Bryobacteraceae. The sequence goes on from CANIFK010000076.1 coordinate 320, forward strand.
CCGGCCACGACCTGAAGCTCATGATGGAACCCGGCCGTTCCATTGTCGGCCCCGCCGGCGCGCTCCTCAGCCGCGTGCTATACCGCAAGTCCACCGAATCGAAAGAGTTCGTCGTCGTCGACGCGGCCATGAACGATCTCATCCGCCCCGCGCTCTACCAGGCCTTCCACGAGATCGTCCCGCTCCGCGCCCACATGCCCGGCACCGTCGTCGCCGACGTCGTCGGCCCCGTCTGCGAAACCGGCGACTTCTTCGCCCGCGACCGCGAAATGGCCAATGTCCTGCCCGGCGATTTCATCGCCCTCTGCACCGCCGGCGCCTACGGCTTCGTCCTCGCGTCGAACTACAACACCCGCCCCCGGCCAGCCGAAGTGCTGGTGGAGGGCGCGTCCTGGAAGTTCATCCGCACCCGCGAAACCTACGAAGATCTCGTCCGCGGCGAAGAGTAGTTACAGCAGCTTCAGCACGGCGGCCTCAATGGTCGCCACCGAAGTCTCGCCCTTCCAGATCTGCGTCTTCTTCCCCGTCTTGTCGTACAGCACCACCGCCGGCAACTCGCCGCTCCACTTCGGATCGATGGCGCGGATAAACGCGTCGTCGTCCTTCGGGGCTTTCAAGTAACCCTGCATCTTCACGCCGGATTTCGTCAGGAACTCCCGCGCCCCCGCCTCGTTCTCCGGCTCATCGGCGCTGATCGGAATCACCACCAGCCCGCGCGCGCGGAGCTTCGCTTCCAGCTTCGCCAGCTCCGGCATCTCCTTGCGGCAAGGCACGCACCAGGTGGCCCAGAAGTCCACCAGCACCACCTTCCCCTTCTGCGCCGCCAGCATCTTCGGATAGCTGATTTCGTTGATCTTCGCCAGCGGTTCGGCGGACGCCGCCAGCGCGGCCAATAGCAGGATCCAGGTCTTCATCACGATACCTTCTTGATCGCGCACCCGAAGGCGCGTATGGGTTTAACAGAAACCGGCCGCCCGGCCAGCAGGTCGTCGACGGCAATCTTCACCGCCTCGGTCTTCACGCGCGCCGGGTTCTGCGCGTCGTCAATGGCGCCGCGGTAACGCGCCGCGCCCGTCTCGTCCACCACGATGACTTCCGGCGTCAGCGTCGCGCCAAACCGGTCGGCCACCGTGTTCCGCCAGTCTTTGTAGAACGGCACCGGAAACTTCACATCGGCCGCATACTGCGCGGTCTCCGCGGAGGTCTCGTTGTCATTCGCGTTCACCAGCAGCACCCGCACGGGTTTGCCCGCCCAATGCGAGATCAGTCCGCGAATGCGGTCCTGATAGGCGTTGGAGATCGGACACACCGTCGAAAGGAAAACCAGCACGGTCACCCGCGCGTCTTTCAACTCCACGTACTCCGGCAGTCCATCGGTGCGGCTCAGGCGGATTGCCGACGCGCTCCACAGCGGCGCCGGAAGAAAACCACCCAGGAAGAGCCGCCGGTTCACGGCTTCTTGTTCTCGAGCTTCAGGTGCATGATGGCACGCGGCCGGTTGTCAAAGGTCGATAGCGTCCGCACCGAACTCGCCATCCCCTTCGCCTCGGCCTTCAATTCGTAATCCGTCGTGATCGACAAGCCCTGAAACGAATAAATCCCGTCCGCCTTGGTAATGAAGCTCCGCACCTGCATGGTCTTGGTGTTCTTCAACTGCACCACCGCGCCCTCAACCAGCGAGTCGTCTTCCATGCGGATCGTGCCCGTCACGGCGCGGACGTTCTTGTCCTCGCCCTTCTTGTCTTTCTGCGAACCCGGCAGCCAGTTGCCATACCCGGGGCCCTTGGAGTTCTGCGCCACAAGCGCCGCGCCGCAGAAAACAACGGCAACAAGCAGACGGGCGATTGAGGTGCGGGACATAAGGGACTCCTGGTGTTTGGATGCGATCATGGGGTTGCCGGTTTCAAGGTGAAGAAAACATCCATGCGCGCGCCCGGCGTCGCCGTGGTCTCTTTTTCTTCCGGTTGAAGGCCCTTGGCGGCGGCCTTCACCTTGTACTTCTGTTCTTTAGCGGGCAGATAAAAAGAAAACTCGCCCCGGCCATCGGTCACAAACTTCAGGCTCTTGGGCTTCTTCCCATCCGTCCGGACTTCCACGAGTTCAACTTCCACTCCGGCAAGGGCGAAACCGGGATCGCGGAAAACCGTTCCCGCGATCACGGCGACCAGCTTCTTCTCTTTTTCTTTCTCCTTCTTGCCGGCGGCCATTAACGTCGCCGGCAAAAACAGAAAGGCCCTACGGCAGAGACTAGCTCCAGTCTTCGTCGTCCTCTTCTTCTTCCTCGAAGTCTTCGTCGTCGTCGCCTTCTTCGTAGTCGTCATCTTCTTCTTCGTCTTCATCGTCCTCGTCTTCGTCGTCGTCATCATCGACGCCTTCGAGCTCAAGAGGATCTTTGCTGGAGACCCGAATCATGTCCCCGCATTCTTCGCAGGTTAGTTCGTCTCCCTCGTCCAGTTCTTCCTCGTCGTAGTCGAGGGCTGCGTCACACAAAGGGCATTTGACCATAATTGAAATCCTGTGTTTCCTTCCTCCGCGAATCATTGTCGCGGTATTGGGTCACGAAAAGTGAATTGTTGTTCGGCGCCTTAACGACGCCCGCTCCGGTTCTCAGCCATTGTACAAAGCCGCCGGACCATTGCAAGTTGCGGAAATTCTTCAGTGACCGTGCGTGGCCGCTTCGGGACGCAACGTCTCCGCGTAGCCGAGGATCGTGTCGTAGTCGAGCGTCACCAACGTCTTTTCGACGTCATCGCCCGTAATAATCATTTTTTTCAGGTGCAGCGCCGCAATCCGGTTCACCCACGGATCGGTCACCGGTTGCTCGGTGGCGTGGCTCGCCTTAAGCAGCATCGGGTGCGGCAGAGCGATGATCTTCTCTTCGTGGATCTCCCCGCAGGTGATCTCGAACTTCACGTCGATGGTGTCGGCGTGGCGGATCGAGATGGCGTTCTGCGCCCAGCGGAACTCGGCTTTCCAGGTGGCGCCGAAGGGATCCGGCCCCGCTTCAAAGGTGCGGTAGTATTCGCTCATGCATCCGTTATTGTAGCGGTCATTTCGAATGGGGTTCAATAGACCTTTTGCTTATGGCCGCCCGGTTAACAACCCGCGCGCCCCCAACCACTCGTGGAACCGGATCACCCACTCCTTCACCGGACCCTTCATCTCGGCCCGCAATCCGAATCCGTGCCCCACTCCGCTGTATACATGCAGCTCCGCCGACACCCCCGCCTTCTTCAGCGCCAGGTACAACTCCGGCAGCCCTTGCGAAATATTCTGCCGGTCGTTTTCCCCGCATACCAGGAACGCCGGCGCCGTCTCTTTCGTCAACGCCATGTTCTTCGGAATCGCCGGATAAATCAGCGCCTGGAACGCCGGTCGCGCTGCATTCACCCCCGCCAACGCCGCCAACTCGCCCCCCGCCGAAAATCCCATCACGCCCACCTTCGCCGGATCAATCTTCCACTCCGCCGCCCGCGCCCGCACCACCTCCAGCGCCTTCAACGTATCGTTCAGCGCATCGCCCTCAATCGTGTACTTCGAATCTTTTTCCCGCGCCAGCCGGTACTTCAACACGAACGCCGCCACGCCGTGGTCGCTCAGCCACCGGGCCACGTTGTGCCCCTCGTGATCGGTCCACATTTCGCGGTGCCCACCGCCCGGTGCAATAATCACCGCCGCCCCCGTAGGCATCGCCGGCAGGTACGGCGTAATCGTGGGCCGGTGGACACTCGAAACCACCCGCTCCCCGTGCGGTGGCGCCAGTCGCGTCACCTCCGCCGGCGCATCGGCATTCATGCCAGGAAACAGCACCACCTCGGCCCCCGGATTGGCCGCCAGCAACGGAAGAGCGAACAGCAGAAATCGCATTACGCGATAGCTTATCAGCTAGCCTGATAGGGTGAGCAGCTACCGTGAGGATCTCGCCCATATCAACGACGCCGGCTTTTCCGATTTCACCGAAGGCGCCTCCCCCGGCGTCCTCTTCCTCCTCCGCCGCTATCGTGTCAACAGCGGCATGGTGGTCGATCTCGGCTGCGGCAGCGGCCACTGGGCCAGCGTACTGACCGACGCCGGCTACGAAGTCCTAGGCGTTGATCTCTCCCCCGCCCAGATCGCACTCGCCCAAGAAAAAGCCCCCAAAGCCCGCTTCCAAACCGAGGCCCTCATGTCGGTCGCCATCCCAGCCTGCGACGCCATCACCGCCATCGGCGAGATCGTCAACTACCAATTCGACTCCAACCAGAACCGCACCGGCCTCTCCCGCCTCTTCCGCCGCGCCTACAAGGCACTCCGCCCCGGCGGCATCCTTATCTTCGACGTCGCCGGCCCCGACCGCGTCCCGAAAACCACCCCGGCCCTCTTCTGGAAGGAAGCCCCCGACTGGTCCATCTTCGTCGACGTAGACGGCAACGCCCAAGCCCGCTGGATGACCCGCCGGATCGTCTGTTTCCGTCGCACCGCCGACGGGTTCTTTCGTCGCAGCGAAGAACTCCACCGCCTGCGCCTCTACCACCCCGAAGAGATCGTAGCCGATCTGAAAGCCATCGGCTTCATGGCCAGGGTAACGGACCGGTACGGCAGCTTCCGCCTCTACCCCGGCATGCACGCCATCATCGCCCGCAAGCCCCGGACAATTCCTAGGTGACTGTCACCTAGGAATTGTCCTCCTACCGGCCGCCGCGAATCAGCGACAAAAACTCGTCCCGAGTCTCTTTCCGCTCCCGAAACTCGCCCAACATCGCGCTCGTCACGGTGGCCGAATGCTGCTTCTCCACCCCGCGCATCATCATGCAAAAATGCTGCGCCTCGCAAGCCACGGCCACGCCCTTCGGCTTCAGAATGTCCATTAACGTCTGCGCAATCTCCTGCGTCATCCGCTCCTGCACCTGCAACCGCCGCGCAAACACATCCACAATCCGCGGAATCTTGCTCAGCCCGATCACCTTCCCGTTCGGGATATACGCCACATGCGCCTTCCCGTAAAACGGCAGCATATGGTGCTCACACATGCTGAAGAACTCGATGTCCTTCACGATCACCATCTCGTCGTAATCCACCGAAAACAGCGCGCCGTTCACCAGCTTCGGAATATTCTCGGTATACCCGCCGGTCAAAAATTTCAACGCCTTTTCCACGCGCTCCGGCGTGCGCTGCAGTCCTTCGCGTTCGGGGTCTTCGCCCAAACCGCTCAGAATCGCCCGGACATTCTCGGAAATTTTGCCAGCCTGCGGAAGGGGCATCGATTGGACTACACCTTTTCGTTTCATACGACCTCTTCGATGACGGAAAGCTCGATCGAGTTCCTTTTTGTTTCCTGGACCCGTAGATGCACCAGGGCAGGGAAGCCCGCCGGCCAGGCGGCGCGCAGGCGTTCCTGAATCGCAACGGCCATGTTCTCCGTCGTCGCCGTAATCCCGGCATACTCGGGCACGTCGAAGTTCAAGTACTTGTGATCGTACACGGAAACCACCTGCCGCTGGAGCAGTTCATCCAGCGCCCCCGGCGGCACCACCATGCCCGTTGCCGGGTCCACGGCGCCCTCCACCGTCACGGCCACCACATAGTTATGCCCGTGCCCGTGCGGGTTATTACAACGGCCATATAACCGTTGATTCTCCTCGTCGCTCAACTCCGGCGCATGCAGCCGATGCGACGCACTAAAGCGATATGTATGGGTCAATCGCAACGTCGCCATTACTTCCCGAAATAATCCACAAACGTGTCTTCGGTCTCGTACAACCGCACCGCATGGAGTCGCGCGGGCGTGCCCTCGAACTGCGGCGCCAACCGCCCCCAGATTTCAATCGCGATATTCTCCGTCGTCGGAATCACCTTGTCGAACGGCGGCACTTCAAAATTCAAATGGCGGTGATCCATCGGGTCGATCACTTCCCGATTCATGATGTCTTTCAGATCTTTCAGATCGAAAATCATCCCCGTCACCGCGTCCGGCGTCCCCTCCAGCGCCACTTCCAGCACATAATTGTGCCCGTGCCCGTTCGGGTTCGCCGCGGCGCCATATAGCCGCACGTTCTCTTCTTCGGAAAGATTGGGGTTCCGGCAAATGTGGGAGGCGGAAAATTCAGCGCGGCGGGAAATGATCATGGAAGGAGATACTACTGAATTGGATTCGCGAGGGCGGGGAGACGATACACTAAAATTATAAGGGATGGCCATGCAGAAATTCGGAATAGACAAAGCGCTCCGGCTGGGAATACTGGTCCTGACGCTCGCCCTCGTGGCGGTAGTAGCCAGTACGTTGAGAGAACACCTGGTCGTCGCCGGCGACTCCGCCCCCAGCTTCTCCGTCACCACCGACACCGGCCGCAAAATCTCCACCAGTGACTTCGGCGGCAAAATCCTCGTCGTCAACTTCTGGGCCACCTGGTGCCCCCCCTGCATCTCCGAACTCCCGTCGCTCAACCAAATGGCGGCCGAAGTGAAGGGCTCGGGCGTCGTCGTCCTCGGCATCAGCGTCGATAAAGACAAGGTCGCCTACGACAAGTTCCTCAAAAAGGTGAAGCTCAACTTCGAAACCTCCCGCGACCCCGGCGCCGACATCTCCTCCGAATACGGCACCTTCAAATACCCCGAAACCTACGTCATCAATCGCGACGGCAAGGTGCTCGAAAAGTTCATCGCAGACCAGCCCTGGACCGACCCCGCCATCATCACCCGCCTGAAGGGATACGCCCGCTAATGGTCGACATCGATACCAAACGCTGGCTCCGCGCCATCGTCGGCGATAACAACGTTCTCGATACCGACATCGATCTCCGCCTCTACGAATACGACGGCGGCGTCGACAAACACCGCCCCGAAGCCGTCGTCTTCGTCAAAACCACCGATCACGTCGTCAAAGTCGTCAACCTCGCCCGCGAACGAGGCATCCCCTTCGTCGGCCGTGGTGCCGGGACCGGGCTAAGCGGTGGCGTCATTCCGCGCACCGGCGGCATCATGATCTCGTTCGCCAAAATGAACAAGATCGTCGAAATCGATCTCGAAAACGAGCGCATCGTCGTCGAACCCGGCGTCGTCAATCTCGACGTCACCCTCGCCGTCCAGGGCCAGAAATACTTCTACGCGCCCGACCCCTCCAGCCAGCGCGCCTGCACCATCGGTGGCAACGTCGCCGAAAACGCCGGCGGCCCCCACACCCTCGCCTACGGCGTCACAACCAATCACGTCCTCGGCCTCGAAGCCGTCCTGCCCGATGGCTCCGTCATCCAGGTCGGCGGCAAAGCGCAGGACCCCGTCGGCTTCGATCTCACCGGCCTCCTCACCGGTTCCGAAGGGACGATGGTGCTCGTCACCAAAATCATCCTCCGCCTCATGCGCCAGCCCGAACTGGTCAAGACGACGCTCGCCATCTTTAACTCCGCCGACGAAGCCGGCAACACCGTTGCCGAAATCACCGCCCGCGCCATCACCCCCGTCGCCGTCGAAATGCTCGATGGCGTCATGCTCCGCATGGTCGAAGAGGCCACCCACGCCGGCTACCCGCTCGATGCCGCCGCCGTGCTCCTCATCGAACTCGAAGGCCTGAAAGAAGCGGTCGAAGAACAAGTGGAGCAAGTAAAGGAAGCCTGCTTCGCCTGCGGTGCCCGCGAGTTCCGCGTCGCCAAAGACGCCGTCGAACGCGACCTCCTCTGGAAGGGCCGCAAGAACGCCTTCGGCGCCGTCGGCCGCTTGAGCCCCTACTACTACGTGCAAGATGGCGTCGTGCCCAGGACCCGCATTGCCGAGACTCTGCGCTTTATTGGGCAGGTAGGCGAAAAGTACGGCTTGACCATCTCCAACATCTTCCACGCCGGCGACGGCAACATGCACCCCATCATCCTCTTCGACGCCCGCAAACCCGGCGAACTCGAAAAGGCCCAGCATGCCGGCGAAGATATCCTGGCCTTCTGCATCTCCGTCGGTGGATCCATCACCGGCGAACACGGCGTCGGCATGGAAAAAATGGAGCTCATGGAAAAACAGTTCGACCCCGACTCGCTCGACATGATCGGCTCGTTCAAGAACCTGTTTGATCCCACCTGTCTCCTCAATCCCGGCAAAGTGCTCCCCACCGGGCGAGGCTGCATGGAGATCCACCAGAAACCGCTTACCGAATCCAACATGCTCTAGAAGGAGCAAGCGGTATGAAAATTCTGTTGTTTCTGGCGGCTGCCGCCATCACCGTTGCGCAGTCAGTCCGTATCGACCCGCCCGTTATCACGGCCTGCGAAAACGGCGCCTCCGGCCAGGCCACCATCTTCTGGGACGGTCGCGGCATCGCCCCCGTCACACTCTTCGCCGCCGACACGCCCATGACCGGCCCCGAGGCCACCACCGGCGCCACCCGCACCGGTTCCTGGGTCACCGACGGCATGACCTTCACCCTTCGTAATGCCTCCGGCCAGGCCCTCGCCACCGCCCGCGCCGTCGTCAAGTGCGATGCCGGCGGCTGGTTCCCCCTCGACGTCGGCAACGAATGGCACTTCCGCCGCAACGACCGGGTCATCACCGGTGCCCACTCCATCTGGCGCGTCGTGCGCAAGGAGCAAGTGAACGGCGTCACCTGGTCCGTCCTCTCCGGCACCCCCACCGACCTCACCCGCCTCCGCACCGACCCCGAAGGCCGCCTCTATAGCCTCTCGACCGCCAACGTCGAACGTCTCCTCCTCGACCCCACTGACGCCCAAACCGCCCTCTGGCGTGTCACCGCCCGCTCCCCAACCGCCATCACCCTCGCCGGCGTCTTCAGCGAAGAACTCAGCTGGCAGGGCCCCATCGACGGCCTCGGCCAACAGTCCGGCCGCCTCGCCCGCGGTGTCGGTCCCACCTACTACCAGACGAACGTCATCGCCGGATCCTCCGGCGGCTTCGGTTCCGGCTACACCCTTCTCGAAGCCGTGATCGGCGGCGCCCGTTTCGTCCCCAACTATCCCGCCGTGGAACTGTCACTCGAAACACAGGCAGTGAATCTGGGCGCAAAAAGCGCACGGAATTGTGCACTTCCGTGCTACTTCGTGGCCTGTTTTGGCGCCGATTCCCCCACCACCTACAAGCCGTGTATCGAAGCCAACGTCCGCGGCGCCGCCGGCCGCCTGACCCTCACCGACCCCACCGGTACAGTCGTGTTCGAGTCCCCCGCCAACGGCTGGGTCCGCATCCCCCTCTACACCGCCCCGGCAACGCCGCTCCCCCGAGGCCGATACACCGTCACCGCCACCGTCAACGCCAGCACCGTCTCCCTCCCCCTAACCATCGAATAACACGCGCAACGCCAACCCCTCCGGGGACAGGGCGGGCAAAACCACCGATACAATTCGGCCCATAACCCAACAGCAGACCTGTCCCCAAGACGCGCAACCACTCGCAGAAGCCCTAGCAAAACGGCGCAAAAATGACGCCGCCTCCAACGCCAAAAACCAGAAAAACCAGGGACAGTCAACTCAATTACCGAATTATCCCTACCCCGATTCCCCGCAAAACACCAATCAGCAGCCGTCAAGGCCGATTGCGAGTGACTTCGGCCCGGTCGCGATGCCCATCCCCGCGGCGCCCTTGAAGTAACGAGCGCCGTTCACCCCCCAGAAAAACGGCGCAAAATTACGCCGCCTCCTCCAACGGCATCAAATCCAGCCGCTTCCCGCCCGAGTGCAAATCGCACCGCACAATCGCCCCCGGCGGCACACACCCATCGGCCACCAGCGCCGACAGCGGATGCATCAAATGCCGGTGAATGGCCCGCTTCAACTCCCGCGCACCGTACTGCGAACTGGTCCCCTGTTCCAGCAAAAACCGCCGCGCGCGCCGAGGAACCTGCAAGTAGAACCGCCGCTCCCCCAGGCGCTTCGAAATGTGATTCGCCAGATCCTGCAACTGGATATCCAGAATCTTCTCCATCGCCTCGCCCGACAGCGGCCGGTAGGTCAGCATCAGGTCAATCCGGTTGATAAACTCCGGCGGGAACTTCCGCTTCACCGCCGCGATCGCCACGTCCTCCAGCCGCGAATAGTCGTCCGAAGCCGTCGCCCCGCCGCTGATCGCCTCAAACCCCAACGTCGGCCGCAACTCGCGCGCCATCTCCCGCGCCCCCAGATTCGACGTCAGGAAAATCAGCGTCCGCTCAAACTGCACCGTGTTGTTGTCGCCCAACCGCAGCGTGCCCTTGTCCAAAATGCCCAGCAGCAACCGCGTCAGCGACGGCGCCGCCTTCTCCACCTCGTCAAACAGCACGATGGCGATATTGGCCCGGTCGCTCATCACCTGGTTCAGCCGCAACTGCGTCAACACCGGCTGCGTCTCCCGGTGGCCCAGATATCCCGGAGGCGCGCCAATCAGCTTGGCCACCTCGTGTTCCATCTGGTACTCGCCGCAATCAATCCGCAGGACGTTCTTCGCCGAACCATGAATAACTTCGGCCAACGCCTCCACCGTGCGCGTCTTGCCCGTGCCCGTCGGACCCAGAAGCAGGAACACGCCGGCCGGCCGCCCCTCGGGCGACAGTCCAGCCTGGTACATCTGGACGTAGGGGACAATCGCGTCCAGCGAGTCCGGCTGACCAATGATTCGTTCCGCCAACTGAGCCGCCATGCGCGCTCCGGCAGCGCCGGTGAAGGACGAGGCCTTCCGGCGATTGCGTGGGGAGAAAGAAAGTGACTTCACGACCCCATTCTATGAAATTGGCAAGCAAAAACGGCTCGGCGCCTCTCCAAACCGTGTCACTTTGCGAAAAAAAGTGAAATTTTTATTTCCTTAAGAATGAACGGATTGCAGCCGAAATCCGGGCGCTGGCGTGGCCATCTCCGTAAGGGTTGTGAACGAGTTTCATGCGGTCGTATAAAACCACGTCATTTAAAAGGATTTCAGTCTCAATTACAATCCGATTTTCGTCCGTTCCGACCAGTTTTACCGTCCCCGCTTCCACCGCTTCCGGCCGCTCGGTCTTCTCCCGCAACACCAAAATCGGCTTGCCCAACGACGGCCCTTCCTCCTGCACGCCGCCCGAATCGGTGATCAGCAGATACGCCCGCCGCATCAGATCCACGAACGGAATGTAGTCCAATGGCGCGATCAAATGAACGTTCGAAAGGTTCGCCAGCAGCCGGTTCACCGGGTCCTGCACGTTCGGATTCGGGTGCACGGGATACACAATTTCGACATCCTCGCGTGCCGCCAGCCGCGCAATCGCCCGGCAAATACTCTCAAACCCCGCCCCAAAACTTTCCCGCCGGTGCGCCGTGACGACGATCAACCGCTTCGCCGGGTTCAAAAACGACCAATCCATACCGCTCGACAGCGCGCCGCTCTCCAGTCCATCGCGCACATACAGCACCGCGTCGATCCCGGAATTCCCCGTAACAAACGTTCTCTCCACCGGCACGCCCTCGCGCACCAGATTTGCCTGCGCCCAAGGCGTCGCCGGGAAATGGATATCGGCCATCCGCCCGGTCAACACCCGGTTCATCTCTTCCGGAAACGGCTGGGCCATATCCCAGGTTCGCAGCCCGGCTTCCACGTGGCCGATCGGCACTCGCGCATAAAAAGCCGCCAAAGCTCCGCAAAGCGTCGTCGTCGTGTCCCCCTGCACAATGGCCAAGTCCGGCTTCAGGTCTTTGAACACCGGTTCCAGCGCCGCCAGCATCCGCGAGGAAGACTGGAACAGCGTCTGGCCCGGCAGCATCAGGTCCAGGTCGACGTCCGGCTTCACCCGGAACGCCTCCAGCACCTG
>CANIFK010000077.1 GCA_947466555.1 Acidobacteriota bacterium
CATTCCCCGCAATCGTCGTAATAATCCCCCGCGCATCCACCCGCCGCACCCGGTTATTCGCCGAATCGGCAATATAAACGGCGTCATTCCGCGGATCCACTGCCACCGCGAACGGAATATTCAGCCGAGCCGCCGTCGCCAACTGCCCATCCCCGGCAAACCCCAACGTCGTCCCGCCCGCAAACACCGACAGCACCCCCGCCGGAGTCAGCTTATAGACATACCCACCCCAAGTCGCCGCAATGTACAGGTTCCGATTCCGATCCATCGCCATCCCCCGCGGCCGCCCCAACTCCACATTCCGCGCCACCCCGCCCGCATTCGTCCCCAACCCGCCCGTCCCCGCAACGGTACGAATGACGCCATCCGCGCCCACCTTCCGCACCACATTGTCGATGACATCGGAAACATAAAAACTCCCATCCGTATCCACCGCCACGCCCGACGGTTGAAACAACGTCGCCCGCTCCGCCGGCCCGTTATCCCCCGCCGCCAGCGCCGGAATCGTCCCCGCCGCCGCCGTAATCCGGTCGGTCGCCGTGTTCACCCGGAACCCCCGCCGCAATGCGTCATCCACCACCACCACCTGCTCATCCACGTCCATCGCAATCCCCACCGGCAGCGCCAACCCAAACGCCAGCGCCGACCCCGGCACCGTCTTGCTCGCGCCATTCCCCGCCACAATCGAAATCGCCGTCCCCCGCACCCGCAGAATCCGCCCGTTCAACCGGTCGCAAACAAACACGTCCCCAGCCTTGTTCACCGCAACATCGGAAGGCGCATTCAACTGCGCCCCCAGCGCCGTCGTCGTGCCGCCCTGGCTCCCCGCCACCCCCGTGCCAACAATGTTCTCCACAGCCCCATCCGCCCCCACGCGCCGCACCCTGTTGTTCCCCGTATCGGCCACAAGCAGATTCCCCTGCCCATCAAACGCCATCCCGCCCGGCGTCCGCAGCCCCGCCGCCGCGCCCACAAAGGTCGTCACCACCCCCTGCCCATCCACCTTCCGAATCACGCTGTTCAGCGAATCGCTGACATACAAATTCCCAGCCCGGTCAAACGCCAGCCCCCGCGGATTCCCCAGTCCCGACGCCATCGTGACCACCCCTCCATCCCGCGCCACCTTCCGCACCCGCCCGTTCCGCAAATCGGCAATATGCAGTTCGCCCGAAGGACTGAACGCCAATCCGGAAACGCCGTTGAACCCCGCCTCCTCCCCCGCAAACGTCGTCACCAGTCCGCCCGGGGCGACCTTGAATACCCGGTCATAATACGAATCAGAAACATACAAATTCCCCCCGCCGTCCACCGTCACCGCCGCCGGTAGAATCAACCGGAAATCCACCGCGCTCACTCCCTGCGGCGCAATGGTCAACCGGCTCCCGCCCGCCGCGGTCGAAATCAAATACGGCGGCAAGCTCTGTGCGAAAACAACGGCGCTGAAAAGGAAAAGTAGCTTCACGAAAATCACCCCTCTCCCCAATGGCGAGGAATCCCCCCACACCACGTCAAGATAAACTAACACCCAGCATGTCCAGCCTCACCCGCCGTCAGTTCGCAGCCATGGCCGCCGCCGCCATCCCAGCCCGCAAGCCCAACATCATCCTCATCCTCGCCGACGATCTCGGCGTCGGCGACCTCGGCTGCTACGGTCAAGAACTCATCCGGACCCCCAACATCGACCGCCTCGCCACCGAAGGCCTCCGCTTCACCGCCGCCTATGCCGGCGCCATGGTCTGCGCCCCCTCCCGCTGCACGCTGATGACCGGCTACCACCTCGGCCACGCCACCGTCCGCAACAACTGGGAGGTCTACCCCGAAGGCCAACACCCCCTCGCCCCCCGCGACACCACCGTCGCAACGGTCCTGAAACAGGCGGGCTACAAAACCGGCATCTGCGGCAAGTGGGGCCTCGGCGGTCCGGACTCCGCCAGCACCCCCAACAAGAAGGGGTTCGATTTCTTCTACGGCTACAACTGCCAGCGCCACGCCCACCGCTTCTACGTCGATTACCTCTGGCGCAACAGCCAGAAGGAACCCATCGCCCAATCCAAGTCGAAGCCGATCTACGCCCAGGATCGGATCGCCGACGAAAGCCTGAACTTCATCCGCGAAAACCGCAACAACCCCTTCTTCCTCTTCTGCGCCTGGACCGTCCCCCACGGCCCCTACACCCGTAACAACGTCCCCAACCTAGGCCGTTTCGAAAACGAGAACTGGAAGGAAGGCGAAAAGATCTACGCCACCATGGTCGAGCGTCTCGACTCTGACCTAGGCCGAGTCCTGTCCCTGCTGAAGGAGCTAAACCTCGACAACAACACACTAGTCCTCTTCGCCAGCGACAACGGCCCCGGCGGCGGCCCGGCGAACAACGCGCGATTCGGAAGCCAAGCCAGCCTCCGCGAAGTAAAAGGAACCCTCCGCGAAGGCGGCCTCCGAGTCCCCCAGATCGCCCGTTGGCCCGGCCACGTCCCCGCCGGCCGCGTGACGAACCACCCCACCGCCTTCTGGGACTTCCTCCCCACCGCCGCCGCCCTCGCCGGAGCCCAACCCCCAGAAGGAATCGACGGCGCCTCCATCCTCCCCACCCTCCTAGGCAAGAAGCAAAAGGAGCCGGCCTATCTCTACTGGGAACAACTAACCCCCGAAAAGCTAACCCGCGCCGTTCGCATGGGAAAGTGGAAAGCCTACCAAGCCACAAAGACCGCAAACATCGAACTCTACGACCTATCGAAGGACCCCGCCGAGTCCACCGACATCGCCGCCAGCCACCCAAGCGTAATCCACCAAATCGAACAAATCCTAGCCAAGAGCCGCACCGAAGCCGCCACCCCGCCCACCGACCCCCGCATCTGGGAAAAGTACCGCGAAGACAACAAACGCCTCGACGCGCTCCTCTCGTCCTGAACGGCATACGCCACCCCACCGGCACCCCGTATGTAGTCCGTGAAGCAAATGACTCGATGCTATGACTTTTGCGGGACCTATCTCGTAAAACGGCACCGATTTAGCCGGCGATTCCATAGAGTTGTTGAAGATTCAGAAGATGGTGTCCAACAACGTTCTTCGCTACTCGGTCAAGGACGACTACCATGAAGACGTTGGACGTGGCGCTGTTCACGAGGACGTGCTCGATGCGGGCCTGCGGGTGACGATAAACAAAGTCAACCTGTCCTGCCGAGCAATCGTGGCCTGCAAAGTCCGTCTGAGGAATGGAATCGAAATAAGGCCAAAAATCAAACGCCGGCACCTCTTCCTCCGAAAGTTCTTGCATAGGCGCTTCAAACAGTAAGGCAAACTCTTGATCGGAGAGAAGGGGCATGGCGGTTCCGGAGGCCGGGTAGATCAATTCTATAGCCGCGTAATTCGGAAACCAAGGATAGAACCTGCGAAGTCGCGAAGGCATCCGCGAACAAGACCTCAGCGCGCGGGCCTACTGGTTTCGGCGATGTGGCGCGGCCACGCCCAGCACGAAGCCGGCGACAATTCCAGTCTCCGCTCCCCTATGCCGTTTTGTGGGTGCTGCTCGAACCAGAGCTGATGGATGATATAACAGTTATATCAACGAATGCGTGTCCAATTCGATGCGTCCAAGAACGCTGAGTTTCTGCGAAAACACGGTGTCAGCTTCGAGGAAGCCCGAGAGATCTTCGATCAAATCTACATCGTCGACGCAAAAAACGATGATCCTGAACAGTTTCGTGCCATCGGTTGGAG
The DNA here is from genome assembly GCA_947466555.1 of Acidobacteriota bacterium. Classification (GTDB taxonomy): domain Bacteria; phylum Acidobacteriota; class Terriglobia; order Bryobacterales; family Bryobacteraceae. The sequence continues at coordinate 3,718 of CANIFK010000077.1, forward strand.
CCGGGGCCGGATCTGTTCGGTCATCTTCGAAGTGCGGCGTGATGCGGCTGGGGAATACTATCATCTGGTGACAGCCTGGAATGCCACCAAACAGGAAGTGAAAGCGTATGCCGAGCAAGTCTAAACCGAAAATCGACGCCGAGGAAATCGCCGAAAGAGGGTCTCGCGGCGAGGATGTTTCCTCATTTTTCACAGGGAAGTTCACTGCCGTCAGACCGATTCGCCGGGTGAACGTGGACCTCACAGAAGGAATGCTGACTGAACTGGATGCCCGGGCCGCTCGGCTAAACGTCAGTCGGCAGGCGGTCATAAAGACGCTGCTTCGTCAGGCGCTCGATCAAAACGCCCCCGCCAGCCAAGGCAGGAAGCGGAAGGCCAGCTAGCACGGAGGGCCCGTCGCCCCCCGTCCAAGTCCATTCCCATGAGAATCACTCGACCCGGTGGTGGTCGCCGTTTAGGAAAGGAGGCTCGGCGGCAACTTCGCGTCCTCTACCAGGACGATGCCGTTGTTGTCCTCAACAAGCCTGCCAAAATGCTGGCGGTGCCCAAGGATGAAGGCGATCTTCCCTCCGCCCTCTCTCTCCTGTCGGCGGAGCTGGAAGCAAGGAGGCAGCGGGCCTTTGTGGTGCATCGCATCGACCGGGATACCTCGGGGATCCTGCTCTTTGCAAAAACCTGGCCCGATCGGGAAGCACTCGTCGCGCAATTCATACAGCACACCCCGGTGCGGGAATATCTGGCGGTAGTGGGCGGTCATCTTCGCGTGGAAGAAGGGACACTCGTACATTACTTTCGGCAGGACGGAACGTTCCAAAGGGTAACCACAGCGCGAGATCCGAATGCGTCTCGCGCCGAACTGCGCTATGCCGTGGAACACCGCCTCAAAGGGGCGTCGGTCGTCCGCGTCTCGCTGGTGACCGGATTACAGAATCAAATCCGTGTGCAGTTGTCGGCAATCGGCCACCCCATACTCGGCGACCGAAAATACAATCCAGATGGAAAACTGGAACGGCGAATCACGCGCGTCGCTCTCCACGCGGCGCATCTCGAGTTCATGCATCCGCGCACGCGGGAAATCGTGTCCATTGACTGCGAACCGCCCCCGGATTTTCAGGCACTGCTGCAGGCATTAGGGCAACCGGTCCATTCGCCGCAACGACCGTTACCCCGGTAAATCACCCCTTCCCGGCCCGCCTTTCACCTGTTCACCCGATACCCAAAAATCAGCCCCGCCCCTAACCTGAATTCAGAGGCAAACAATGGCTGACTTTTACCAAACCAACTCCGTCGCAACCCTGCACCGCCTGCGCTCCGGCCGCCTGTCCGCCATGGAGGCCGAACTCTCGGGCTTCTCCCGCCGCACCGGCATGTCGCTCATCCTCCCCGCCCTCATCACCGAGTTCGAGCGCCCCGCCATGCGCCGCATTGTCGACGAACTCCGCCCCGCCAACTACTACGCCAACATCGTCGTCGCCATCGGCCGCGCCACCCGCAAACAGGCCGAAGAAGCCGCCCGCTGGTTCCACGGCTTCCGCTCCCCCGTCACGGTCCTCTGGATGGAGGACCCCCGCATCCAAGGTATATTCAACGACCTCAATCTCCCCGCCCACACCGACGGCAAAGGCCGCACCTGCTGGCTCGCCGCCGGCTACCTCCTCGCCGAAGGCCACACCGACATCATCGCCCTCCACGATTGCGACATCGCCAACTACACCCGCGAAATCCCCGCCGCGCTCTGCTACCCGCTCGCCCACCCGCGCATGGATTTCGACTTCTGCAAGGGCTACTACGCCCGCATCTCCGGCAAGCTGCACGGCCGCGTCTCGCGCCTCTTCCTCGCCCCGCTCGTTGAATCGCTCCGCCAACACCTGCCCGAATCCCGCTTCCTCTCCTTCTTGAGCGAGTTCCGCTACCCGCTTGCCGGCGAATTCGCCATGACCGCCTCGCTCGCCCGCAAACTCCGCCTCCCCGCCGATTGGGGCCTCGAAGTCGGCGTCCTCTCGGAGGTGTTCCACCACGCCGGCCCCCACCGCGCCTGCCAGGCCGACATCGCCGAAAACTACGACCACAAACACCAGGAGCTCTCGCCCAAGGACCCCACGCGCGGCCTCCGCCGCATGACGTTCGACATCGCCGGCGCCATGCTCCGCTGCCTCGAACGCCACGGCGTCCCGCTCGCCCCCGAAGCCCTCCGCCAGGTCGCCAACAGCTACACCGAACAGGCCGGCTCCAAGCTCCGCCAGTACGAAGCCGACGCCCTCATGAACGGTCTCACCTACGACCGTGTCGAAGAGATCAACGCCGTCAACAGCTTCGGCGACAGCCTCACGGAGGCCATCGCCCTCCAAGGCCGCGAAGTCGAAACCCTCCCCGCCTGGGGCGTCGTCGAATGGGAATCCCCCCACGTCATGCGCCAGCTTCTGAACTGCCCGCTGATTGTTACAGAGCCAACGCATCTCCACATGCCACACTGGCTACAGCAGCCCGTACCCAAGCCCGCCTAAAAGGACTCCCCATGCGGCTTCGCACCTGGCCCACCGTCGTCGGTGGGCTCGCCTGTCTTCTCCTTCTCATCCTCATCTCCAGCGAGGTCATCCGCCGCAAGGCCCGCGATATCTATGAGTCACTCGACCAGGTAAATACCCTGCACCGCAACAACGCCGTCAAGTTACAAACCTTGCGCGCCGACATCCACCTCTCCGGCATCTACGTCCGCGATTACCTGCTCGATAACTCCCACCTCACCGCCGATAGCTATCGCGCCCGGCTGATCACCCTCCGCGAGGCCACCCGGAAGACCCTCGAAGAGCTGCACGCGAGCGCCAGCCCAGCCGAGCGCGAACGCATCGCCCGGCTCCAATCCAACCTCGACGACTACTGGGAAACCTACGACCCGCTCTTCGGTTGGACCCCCGCCCAAAAACTGTATTTGAGTGCGCCGTTCCTCCGCCAAAACGTCCTCCCGCGCCGCAACGCCGTGCTCGCGCTCACGCGCGACATCGAAGAGCTCAACAACGCCAGCCTCACCCAGCAGCGCGCCGTCGTCGCCGATCAGGAACACGAACTCCGCCGCCTCTTCGCCCGTATGCTCTGGATCACCATGGGCCTCGGCGTCGCCATCGCCATCGGCGCCGGCCTGCGGTTCCATTACGTTGAAACCCGCTTCGAAGACCAGTACCGCCGCATCTCGCAGATGATGGTCCGCGCCCAGGAAGAGGAGCGCAAACGCCTCTCGCGCGAACTGCACGACCAGGTGGGCCAGATGCTCACCGCGCTGCGCATGGAGGTCGGCCGCGGCCACCAGGCCGAGAGCAAAGCGTTGATCGATACCATGGTCGCCACCGTGCGCGATCTGTCGATGGGCCTGCGCCCGTCGATGCTCGACGACATCGGCCTGGGGCCCGCGCTCCAATGGCTCGCCCGCGACCACGCCCGGCGTTACGACTGCCCGGTGAACGTGGATCTCTCGGGCGATCTCGACGCGCTCCCCGAATCCCACCGGACGTGCACCTACCGCGTCGTCCAGGAAGCGCTCACCAACTGCGCTCGCCACGCCCAGGCCCGCCGCATCGACGTTGCCCTCCACGGCACCCCCGGCCAGCTCCGCCTGCAGATCAAGGACGATGGAGTCGGCATGCCAGCCCGCCCGCTGGCCGCTCCGGGGCTCGGCCTGTTTGGTATCGAAGAGCGCGTCCGCGAACTCGGCGGCCGCCTGCAGCTGTACTCCCAACCCGGTCAGGGCACGTCTCTGAAGATTGAGATGCCGATACCTGTATGCGTATAGTTCTTGCCGATGACCACGGAATCGTCCGCCGCGGTCTGCGTTCATTGCTCGAAGGCGAGCCGGGCGTGGAAGTGGTCGGCGAAGCGGCCAACGGCCGCGAAGCCCTGAAGCTGCTCGAAACCACCAAGCCCGACATGGCCATCCTCGACGTCGCCATGCCGATGCTGAACGGCATCGAGGTCACCGCCCAGGCCATGAAAGCCTTCCCCGATCTGCGCGTGATCATTCTGAGCATGTACGCCGACGAAGCCTACATCGTCCGCGCGCTGACCGCCGGCGCCCGGGCGTACCTATTGAAGGAGGCGACAGAAGACGATCTGCTCCCCGCCGTCCGCGCCGTGGCGATCGGGCGCAGCTTTTTCAGCCCCGCCATCAGCACCATCCTGCTGGCCGACTACGTCCGCCACCTGAAGCAGCGCGGCCTGGAAGACTCCTACGACGTCCTGAGCGACCGCGAAAAGGAGGTGCTGCAACTGCTGGCCGAAGGCAAATCGAACAAGGAAGCCGCCGCCGTTTTGCACATCAGCCTATCGACGGTGGAAACCCACCGGCTGAAACTGATGCAGAAGCTCGGTCTGCACAACACCGCCGAAATCGTGCTTTATGCTGTTCGGAAGGGCATCATCTGCTAGCTTGGTAGAGCGGATGATTTCCTTTTCCAATATCAATAAACAGTACGGAAAACAGCTTGTTTTCGTGGACGCCTCGTTCCAGTTGAACCCGGGCGAGAAGGTGGGCCTCGTCGGACCGAATGGCGCCGGTAAGACCACGCTCTTCCGGATGGTGGTCGGTGAGGAGGCTCCCGACGACGGCGACGTGTCGGTGCCGAAGAAAACCACGGTCGGCTATTTCCGTCAGGATGTGGAGGAGATGTCGGGCCGCACGGTGCTCGATGAAGCCATCGCCGGCAGCGGCCGCGTGGGCGATCTGCACCACGAGTTGGAAGCGCTGCAGAAAGCGCTCGAAGATCCCGAACGGTTTGACGAGATGGACAAAATCCTGGAGCGCTTCGGCGAAGTCCAGGAGGAGTACGAGCATCTGGACGGCTATTCGCTGGAGGCGCAGGCGCGCGAAGTGCTGCACGGCCTGGGCTTCCCGGACGTGCAGATCGATGGCGATGTGGGCGCGCTGTCCGGCGGTTGGAAGATGCGCGTGGCGCTGGCGCGCGTACTGCTCGGCCGGCCCGACGTGCTGCTGATGGACGAACCGACGAACCACTTGGATCTCGAATCGATCATCTGGCTGGAACAGTTCTTGCGCGACTACAAAGGCGCGCTGTTGATGACCTCGCACGACCGGGAGTTCATGAATCGCCTCGTGTCGAAGATCGCCGAAATCGACGCGGGCGAAATCATTTCGTATTCGGGCAACTACGATTTCTACGAGCGTGAGCGTACGATTCGCGAAACCAATCAGCAGGCCGCCTTCGCGCGCCAGCAGGCGATGCTGGCCAAAGAGCAGCGCTTCATCGACCGCTTCCGGACCCACGCCGCCAAGGCCGCCCAAGTCCAGAGCCGGATCAAAGCGCTCGACAAAGTGGAAAAGATCGAGCTGCCGAAGCGCCGCGTCGTGGTGCAGTTCGACTTTAAGACGCCGTCGCGATCGGGCGATCAGGTTGTGGTGATGGAAGACCTGAAGAAGGCCTATGGCAGCCGGGTGATCTACGACGGGTTCAGCCTGACGGTGCGCCGCGGCGAGCGGTGGGCGGTGATGGGCCGGAACGGCGCAGGCAAGAGCACTCTGTTGAAGATGATTGCTGGCGCGACCGATCCGGATTCGGGCACGGTGCGTCTGGGCGCGAGCTTGAACATGGGCTACTTCGCGCAGCAATCGCTGGACGTGCTGGCGGCGGATTTGACGGTGTTGGAACAGTTGCAACGGGACTTCCCGACGGACAGCCTGGGCTCGCTGCGCTCGCTGGCCGGTGCGTTCCAGTTCTCCGGCGAGGATGTGGACAAGCGGATCAAGATGCTGTCGGGCGGCGAGAAGTCGCGGCTGGCGATGGCGCGCATGCTGTTTAATCCGCCGAACTTCCTGGTGCTGGACGAGCCGACGAATCACTTGGATTTGGCGACGAAGGAAATGCTGGTGAGCGCGCTGAAGGATTTCGAAGGCACGATGATCTTCGTCTCGCACGACCGTATGTTCCTGCGCGGCCTGGGCACGCGCGTGTTGGAGCTGGGCGGGGAGAGCGGCACGGAGAAGGAGCCGCGGGTGTACCTGGGGCCGTACGAGGAGTATGTGCAATCGCTCGGCCACGAGGGTCCGGGGATTTATCACTAGAAAAAAAAGAAACTTTCCCGGGCGTTGTTCGTAGCTGTTCTGTGAGCAATTTCCTGGCCGACCTACGATTCGCGCTGCGCACGCTGCGCCGGAGCCCGCTGTTTGCGACGGTGGCGATACTATCGCTGGCGTTGGGGATTGGCGCCAACACCGCGATCTTCACGCTGCTCGATCAGGTGTTGTTGCGGAAGCTGCCGGTGAAAGATCCGGAGAGCCTGGTGATGCTGTACCAGCGCGGGGCGCACAACGGCAGCAACATGGGCGACCGGATGCAGTCCTATCCGATCTACAAAGACTGGCAGACGAAGGCGGCGCCGCTGGCCGAGGTGTTGTGCCGGCGGCTGGTGAGCACGGCGGTGAGCGTCGATAACCAGACCGAGCGGGTGGACGCGGAGATGGTGTCGGGCAACTACTTCACGATGCTGGGCGTGGGCCCGGCGGCGGGGCGCGTGTTCAGTTCGCAGGAGGATGACCAGACCTACGCCGGGCATCCGGTGGCGGTGTTGAGCTACGACTACTGGGTGACGCGGTTCGCGCGGGATCCGAAAGTTGTCGGGAAGAAGATCCTGGTCAACAACTACCCGATGACCGTCGTTGGCGTGTCGGCGGAGGGGTTCGCGGGATTGGATCCGGCGAGGTCGCCGCAAGTGCGGGTGCCGATTCTGATGAAGCCGGTGATGGTGCCGGAGTGGACGTTTTTGGAGATGGACGACCGGCGGACGCGGTGGGTGCAGGTGTTCGCGCGGCTGAAGCCGGGGTACACGGCGGAGAGCGCGGTGGCGCCGTTGCAGGGGCTGTTCCAGCAGATCCGGCAGTACGAGATGACCGAGGCGAAAGCGAAAGATTGGTCGCAGTACGCGCGGGACCAGTTCATGAAAGGCACGATCAAAGTGGACCCGGCGGCGACGGGGTATTCGTCGTTGCGGAATGACTTTTCGAACGCGCTGATCGTGCTGATGTGCATGGTGGGGCTGGTGCTGCTGATTGCGTGCGCGAACGTGGCGAATCTGCTGATTGCGCGGGCGTTTGCGCGGCAGAAGGAGATCGCGGTGCGGCTGTCGATGGGCGCGACGCGCGGGCAGTTGATCCGGCAGTTATTGGTGGAGAGTTTGCTGCTTTCGTTCGCGGGGGGCGCGGCTGGCATCGGATTAGCGATCGCGATGACGCGCGGGTTGTTGGCGCTAGTGCCGACGGAGGGGAATCCCTTGCTGCTGAAGCCGGAGCCGGACCTGCGGGTGATGGCGTTCACGCTGGCGTTGACGATGTTGACGGGCGTGCTGTTCGGCCTGTTGCCGGCGCTGCGGGCGAGCCGGCCGGACTTATGGGGGACGTTGAAAGATACGGTGGGGGCGATCGCGGGATCGGGCGGGTCGTTGTATTTGCGCAAGGGGCTTGTGGCGGCGCAGGTGGCGCTGAGTTTTCTGCTGCTGTTTGGCGCGGGGCTTTTCGTGCGGAGTTTGCAGAATTTGCAGACGACCGATACGGGTTTCAAAGATATCGACAATCTGGTGACGTTCCAGGTGTCGCCGGCGTTGAACGGGTATGACGAGCCGCGGACGGTGGGGTTTTACCGGGATTTGCTGGAGCGGATCCGGGCGGTGCCGGGGGTGCGGGCGGCGTCGCTGGCGTCGGTGCCGGTGTTGCATGGGTGGGAGTGGGACAGCAGCTTATCGGTGGAGGGGCACCAGGCGAAGGACGGCGAGGACATGCAGGGGTATATGAACGCCTTGTCGCCGGGGTACTTCGAGACAATGGGGATCGGGTTGCTGGAGGGGCGGGACTTTGCCGATCGGGATTTGAAAGAGAAGCGGGATGTGGCGATTGTGAACCGGAAGTTTGCCGAACATTATTTCGGGGAGAAGAGCGCGGTGGGTCGGCATATCGGGTTTGGGAACGCGCCGGGGACGAAGCTGGATATTGAGATTATTGGCGTGGTGGCGAACACGTTGTACGAGGGGCCGCGGGAGGGGTTGCGGCGGCAGGTGTACATGCCGAATTGGGGGAAGGGAGGCGTGGCGTTTTATGTGCGGGCGGGGATGGGGTCGGCGTCGGTGTATGGGGCGATTGGGGGGGCGGTGAAGGGATTGGACGCGGCGATGCCGGTGTATGAGTTGAAGACGCTGGGGGACCAGTTGGACCAGCGGTTGTTGACGGAGCGGTTGATTGCGTTGTTGTCGGCGGGGTTCGGGATGTTGGCGACTTTGCTGGCCGGGGTGGGGTTGTACGGGGTGA
>CANIFK010000078.1 GCA_947466555.1 Acidobacteriota bacterium
GGGGGGGCGGCGTTGGCAGAACGTGGAGTTGGCGGCGGATTATGTTTCGGCGGAGTCGGTGCGGGGGTCGGAGAGTGCTGCGAATTCGCTTGAGGAACGGTTTTTTGTGGGGTTGCGGTTGCGGGAAGGGGTTTCCTTTTCTGAGTCTGATCGGGTGGTGCATGGGGCGGCGCTGGAACGGTTTTTGGGGATGGGTTTATTGGAACGGGTGGGCGAACGGGTGCGATTGACGGATCGCGGTATTCTGCTTTCTAACGACGTTTTTCAGGAGTTTTTACTATGATCGATTTGCGCAGCGACACGGTGACTCGGCCTACGGCGGAGATGCGGCGGGCGATGGCGGAGGCTGTCGTGGGCGACGATGTGTATGGGGAGGACCCTACCATTAACCTGCTGGAGGAACGGGCGGCGGCGTTGATGGGGAAAGAGGCCGCGCTGCTGGTGCCGACGGGGACGATGGGGAACACGATCGGCATTAAGGTGCATACCGAGCATGGGCAGGAGGTGATCTGCGAGTCGCGGGCGCACATTTTGAATTATGAGCTGTCGATGATGGCCTGGTTTACGGGGTGTTTGGCGCGGGCGGTGGTGGCGGAGACGGGGATTTTGAGTTGGTCGTCGATTTACGAGCAGGTGCGTTTGCTCGGGCCTCATGCGGCGCCGACGGGGCTGATTGAAGTCGAGAATACGCACAATATGGCGGGGGGGACGGTGTACCCGTTGGACACGCTGCGGGAGATTTGCGAGGAGGCGCACAAGTTGGGCCTGCCGGTGCATATGGACGGGGCGCGGGTGTTTAACGCGGCGGCGGCGTTGGGGGTGCCGGTTTCGACGGTTGTGGCGCCGGTGGATACGGTGATGTTCTGTTTGTCGAAGGGTTTGGGGGCGCCGGTGGGGTCGATGCTGGCGGGGCCGAAGCGGTTGATTGATAAGGGGCGGCTGTTGCGGAAGCGGTTGGGGGGCGGGATGCGGCAGGCGGGGATTTTGGCGGCGGCTGGGTTGATTGGGCTGGAGAAGATGGCGGGGCGGTTGGGGGAGGATCACGAGAATTGTCAGTATTTGGCTCGGGAGTTGGCGGCGATTCCTGGGGTTAAGGTGGAGCGGGCGCCGGAGACGAATATTTTGTTTTTTGATGTGAATGGGACAGGGTTGAGCGGGCCGGAGTTTAGTGCGCGGTTGAAGGAGCGGGGGGTGTTGATTAATTCGGCGTATGGGGTGGGGCGGTTGCGGCTGTTGACGCATTTTGATGTGGACCGGGCGGCGTGTGAGCTGGCGGTGGAGGCGGTTCGGGGGGTGGCGGCGTCGGGAAATTAATTGTGTTTGACACGGTTTATTGAGAGGAATTGGGGGTGGCGGGCACTACTTTAGTGATGCCACGGCCTGATCGATTTACACCGGCGGGAGTGCCGGTTCATGTGACTCAACGAGGGAATTTCCGAGGACGGGTGTTTACCGAGGACTCGGATTATTCCTTCTTTTTGGACATGTTGGGGCGGTATGCCGGCGAGAGTGGGAACCGGGTTATCGGATACTGCTTGCTGTCAAACCACTACCATCTGGTGCTTATTCCAGAGCGGGATCGCGGGGTGTCTGACATGATGCACTCGCTGAATTCGAAGTTCGCGCGGACGATCAACGAGCGGTATGAGAGAACAGGACATGTACTGCAGGGGCGGTTCGGATCGGCGTCGATGTCCGATAAACATTACCGTACGGCGCTGGCATATGTAGATTTGAATCCGGTTCGGGCGGGGATCGTGACGGACGCGACGGAGTATCGGTGGTCGAGTGCGGCGGCGCACGCTGGGGTGGTCGAGTATCCGCGATTCCTGGAGGCGGCGGAGTTTTTGCGGATGTACACGCCGGTTGAGTGGCGGGAAATCCTGAGGGCGGAGGAGGACGCCGAGCAGTTGGCGGTGCTACGCCGGGCGACGATGTTAGGAACCGTCGCTGGCAGTCCGGATTATGTGAAGCAACTGGAAAGGCAGTATGGGAGGACGCTGGAAGTACGCGGTCCGGGGCGGCCGAAAAGGGCAGCGGCGGCGGGTGGATTAAATTGTGTGTGACACGGTTTTGATTTCGTCTTCGAGGCAGGAGAGGATGAGGAGTTCGCAGCCGGTGTCGCTGGTGAGGTATTCGTGGTCGGTGCCGGGGAGGGCCTTTTCGTAGTCGCCGGCGTGGATGTGGATGTTGTCGCCCAGGCGCACGTCGCCGGTCAGGACCAGGCATTGCTCCATCTGGGTGTGATGGTGCGGGGGATACTTGGCGCCGGGCTCCAGACGCAGGAGCGTCGTCGCCATGCGGGTTTCTTTTTCCAGGTGCAGGATCTTCGTCGTTACGCCGGGGTAGCCGGTTTCTCGCCACGTGCCGTCGCCTTTTCGCAGGACGTGGACGCCGGGTTCGGGCTCGTTGAAGCCTCTCATTTTTGACTGGGTGGCGGTGGCGAGGAGACGGTCCTTGATGTTGGGTCGAGGGGCTGGGATGGGGGTCGCGTCGACCAGGGCTTCGGCCAGGGCTTGGAACTTTTCGACTTCCGCGGTCGCGGCTGGGTCCCCGGCGGCCAGGAGGCGCTCGAAGTCGTCGCGCTCCGTGCCTTGCAGGGCGCCGATGGCGTAGAGGGCGGCCTGTTCGCTAATTTCCGGCATGTTCGAGTTCCTCCCTTAATTTGAGCATGCCGAGGCGGATGCGGGTCTTAACGGTCCCTAATGGGACGCCGGTGCGGGAGGCGACTTCGGAGTGGCTGAGGCCATCCCAGAAGGCGAGGGAAATCATCTCGCGCTGTTCGTCGGGCAGGACACGGAGCGCCTGGCGGAGGCGCTGTTGCTGTTGGGCGGTGGCGAGGAGCGTCTCCGGGCCGTCGGCCGGGGAGACGTGTTCGAGACCCTCGGGCTGTTCGGGCGCGATGAGGCGGCGGCGGGCCTGGATGGAGCGCCAGCGGTCAAGCGCACGGCTGCGCGCCATCATGCCGAGCCAACTGGCGACGGCGCAGCGATCCGGATTGTAACTGCCGGCCAGCCGCCATACCTGTTGGAAGACGTCGAGGGTTATTTCGTCGGCTTCGTCGGGATCGCGGAGAATACGCAGAGCTATCGCATGCACGTAGCGGTTCGCCTCATCGTAGAAATCAGAGAGGGCGCCGGAGTCACCTGTCGCGATTCGCATCACGAGCAGAGACCATCGATCGGAACCGGGTGAGTCCCTCCTGGTCGATGGTACGCGTGACGTACCCGCGTTGGATTCACTCATGCGAAAAAAAACTAGTCCTTTAGCGTCTCCATGTAAGCTAGCATACTGTCCATGTCGGCGCGCTCGAATTTATAGGCGGGCATCATCGAGCCGGGCGAGAACTTCTGCGGGTCGCCGAAGTGGCCTTCGAGCCAGGTGCGGTCGCGACGTTTGGCGACGCCGTTCAGGGGCGGGCCGGACTTGCCGCCAGCCGAGTTGATGGAGTGGCAGACGCCGCAGTTGTTCTTCATGTAGAGCTGGGCGCCGCTCACGACGTTGATGGGCGTGGAGGCGATGGCGACGACGCTTTCATCGTCGAGCTTGCGCATGAAGGTGGCCAACTGGCGGAACTGCAGATCCTTGAGACCGCGGTTGCCGGCGTTCTTCTGGAAGTGGGCGACAAGGGCGTCGCGCTCTTCGTGAACGGCGATGTCGGCGAGGTTCGGACCGGCCTTCATATCGCCGGGGGTGACACCGTGGCACTGCCAGCATTGGCCCTGGCGGAAGCTGCCGACGGCGGCGACTTCTTCGGCGGTGAAGCTCTGGTAGGGCTCCTTATGCGGCGTGGAGCGCATGGCGGCGAAGGTCAAGCTGGCCCAGCCGATGCCGGCGAATAGAACGATCCCGATGGCGAACGTCCGCTGGCGGAGCTTGATGGCGGCGCCGCGATCGATAAATGGGGTCGCGAATAACAGGCCGACGGCTACACCGGGGAGCACCATGCTACCGATGATTTCGAGGGGGCCTTCGAAGAACTTCAGGAGCTGGAAGAGGAAGAGGAAGTACCATTCGGGGCGCGGGATGTAGGTGGTGTCTGTCGGGTCGGCGATCTTGCCGAGCGGGACACGGACCATGGTCGCGAGCGCGAACAGGATGGAGAACATGATGAAGATGGCGACGGTATCCTTGAACACCTGACCGGGGAAGAACTTCTTCTTCGGTTCGGTTTCGACGGGGGCCGGGGCGACACCGTGCTTGCGCACGAGGAAGACGTGGAGGCCGATGAGCATCATCATCAATGGCGGGAGCAGCAGCACGTGGGCGCCGTAGAAACGGGCGAAGGTTTGGACGCCGATGTTGCCATCCTCGCTACCCATCAGGCGGAGGATGTAGGGGCCGGCGATGGGGGCTTTGGCGGTGATCTGGGTGGTGACGACGGTACCCCAGTAGGCGCGGTTGTCCCAGGGGAGCAGGTAGCCGGTGAGGCCGAAGCCGAGCGTCAGCAGCAACAGAATGACGCCGAGCATCCAGGTGGCTTCGCGGGGCTTTTTGTAGGCGCCCCAGAGGAACGTTTGCAGCAGGTGCATGCCGACGACGACGATCATCATGCTGGCGCCCCAGTGATGGAGCCCGCGGATGAGGCGGCCGCTGGTGAGTTCGGTCAGAATGAAGCGCAGGCTGGCATGGGCGTCCGGCGGCGTGGGGGCGTAGTTCAGGGCCAGCAGGATGCCGGTGACGACTTGAACAAGAAAGCAGAACATGGCCACCGAGCCGAGCACCTGGTGCCAGCCGCTGGAGGCGGGGATGTCCTCATAGAGGAAATGTTTGACGCCGGAGACGGCGCCGGTGCGGTCTTCGACACAGTCCAGGACGGAGTTGATCATGGGTTTATCCTTCCGCCGATTTCTTGACGTCGCCGAGCATGACTTTGATGCCATCGACGCGGACGTCGAAGCGATCGAGTGGGCGGGGTGCGGGGCCGGCAATCACTTTGCCGTCGGGACTAAACGAAGAGGTATGGCAGGGGCAGGCGAAGGTCTTGTCACCCGAGTTCCAGCTAACGGCGCAACCCAGGTGGGTGCAGACGGGGGAGAAGGCGACGACCTGCTGTTCACCGGTCTTGACGACCCAGGCGGCGGCCTTTTCGGTCACCAGTTTCCAACCGTCGCGGCGGACACGGTTGAAGATAATCTGTTCGGGCTGGTTGACCATCAACTTGCTGAGGTCGGCGGCTTCGATCCAGTCCGACTTTTTCTTTTCGCGACCGGGGACGAGCAAGTAACCGAGGGCCGGGAGGCCAAGTGCGGCACTGATCGTTCCCATCATGGCGGCGATGGAACCGACCAGGAAGCCGCGGCGTTTTTCGAGCGTTTCTTCTGCCATTCGTTTTGTATTGTATGGGTGTTTTCTGCGGACGAGAGGTTACGGAGTGTTAACTCAAGCGCTTTCTAAGGCGATTGGCGATTTCTTTCTCACTTGTTACGAGATTTTGATTTTCGAGGGGGTCCTTTTCGAGATCAAAGAGCATGGTTTCTCCGTGGAAGCCTTCGACTAATTTGTGGCGGCCGTCCCAGACCAGTTTCCATTCTTCGAGGGCGGAGAGGAGGAATTCGCGATGTTTGGTTGCTTTTCCGGTTAGGACGGGGCGGAGAGAACGGGCCTCCATTTGGGGGAGCTTGGCGGCGTTGGCATAGTCCAGAAATGTGGCGGAGATATCGATCAGGCTGGCCAGGGCGTTGGATTGGCGGTTGGGCTGGACGTCCAGGCCGGCGACGATGAGGGGGATGCCGGCGGAGGCCTGATAGGGGACGTGTTTGCCCCATCGGTTGTGATCGCCGAGCATTTCGCCGTGGTCGGAGGAGAAGACGATCAGGGTGTTTTCGAGCTCGCCGCGTTTGCGGACTTCGTCGATGATTTCGCCGATGCGAGTGTCGATGTTTTCGCACATCACGGTGTAGTTTTGGCGGATTTTCTGGTGCGTTTCGGCATCGAACTCGGTGGACTGGTTGGGATGGGGGTAGTGGCGGGAGCGGTCCTCCATGGAGGCGGTGATGTCGACGGGGTTGTGGGGACCGGTGAAATTGACGACGAGGTGCCAGGGCTTGTTTTTGGGGGCTTTCTGCAGGAGGGACTTGGCGTTTTCGGCGATCCAGTTGTCGCAATAGGCCTCGTTGGGGAGCGGGGTGATGTGGGTAGCGCTGTAGTTTTTCCGGCGCTTGAAATCGTCGACGTGGGTTTTAGCGAGGCCTTTACGATGCAGCATGCCCATGTAGGGATCTTTGGGCGTTTCGGCGCCGGATTTGACGGCGTCGCCTTTGCCTGCGTTATCGATGCCGGAGGAGAAGCCCCACTCTTTGAGGAGGCGCTGGCCGTCGAGGCCCCAGTCGAGGGTCTTCTTGTGGAGATCGACTTTGCCACAGGCCATGGTGTGATAGCCGGCCTTTTGCAGGGACTGGTAGTAGGTCTTTTGTTCGATGGGGAAGTCGACTTGGTTGTTGTAGACGTTGGCGTTTTTGTACTCGCGGCCAGTGGCGAGGCAGGCGCGGCTGGGGGCGCAGAGGGGGGAGGCGCAGAGGACCTTGTGGAAGCGCATGCCGCGGGCGGCGAGGGCCTGGATGTTGGGGAGATTGAGGGGGATTTTGGGGTTGCCAGGCAGCCAGTCGGGCCGCCATTGGTCCGGCAGGAGGAAGAGGAAATTGGGTTGCTTCGGCTGGGCGGCCGCGGCGAAGGCGGCGGCGCCGAGGAAGGACCGGCGTGAGGGCATCCGGTTAGGCTACTAAACTTTAACCCCTTGGCGCTTGGGGGGAGGGATTGGGTTTACTCCGAACGGGGGCGTTTTCCCAAGAGGGAAACCAAGTAGGCCTGTGCGTCGCGTTCCTCACGGATGACATTCCAGCTTTCAAAAGCCGCGTGAACCGCGGCGATTTGCAGCTTGACTTCCGTAAGCGTCCATTCCTTGGCGATGTCGTAGTCGGCCTCATTCCGTTTGTCCTGCACTTGGACGAATGTCTCGGCAACAGTGTGCAGGTGTAGGGAGACTGGAGCCACGGAAGAGCTACTCTTGATCTGGGCATTTACGGCAGCGCGTTTGGATTCAGAGGCGGACTTCATTTTGCCGTGATCGAACACCCGTCCGAGTGCCGGCCGCAATTCGGGGCGAGCCCAATTCCGAGTTGCCTCGGAAATCAAGAGATGGAACAGAGCATAATACGCCGTCGAAACGGCCCTTCGCAAAATTGCCTGATTCCGATGTTCAGAATCGAAGTCGGTTAACTGGCTCGCGAGGGCCAGCAGGTCGTCGGGATAGGCCATCCGCTACGCCCAAGCTTCCTCTTGCAACGCCAACTGTTCGGCCTGACTCCGCACATTGAAGTACGGCAGAACGCCCCATTGTTCCAGCGGCTCAACGCGTTGCTGGATCACTGCCGCCACGCGGTTATAGGACTTCAGCAAATTCTCCTGTTTACTGGCCTCTTCAGAGAGAACCACATTAAAGTAGATCGCCGGTTCGCCGGCCCAGTCCTCACTCAAGGAGTAACGCAAATTCACCACATCCGGGGCAAGCGCCCGTTTGGCGTCCAGAACAGCCTGTTCCAGTTCCGCCTGTTGTACGAATGCACGGGAGATCGTCACGGCTTGATTATCGCAGGAATCACCCCAGGCAGGCGACGCGGAGGCGGTCTTCGAGGACGAACTGCTCGTTTTCGGTGAGCTTGCGGCCTTGGGACGTTAGATAGAACACGTCGAGGGCTTTGTGGGCTTCGGTGTCGATCAGCACCACTTCGATGTTGCAGCCGGATTCGGCGAAGACGCGGGCGAAATCGTATAGCAGCCCGATGCGGTCTTCGGCGATGATCTCGACCAGCGTGGCGTGGTCGGAGGCTTCGCTATCGAAATAGATGCTGGGGCGAAGACGTTCGGTGCGTTGCTTAGTCTGCGGACGGACGCGGCGTTCGAGCATCTGGCGGACGTCGACAGTGCCCATGGCCGCTTTTTCGATAACACCGCGGAGGCGATCGACTTCGGAGGGGTTTAGCTCCAGCGCGCGACCGGGATCGGAGAAAGTGAAGGCATCGAGCACCTCGCCTTTAGTATTGGCGAAGGCTTCGGCTTTGACGATGTCCATGCCGAACGCGGAGAGCGCGCCGACGATGGAGGCGAAGAGGCGCGGCTTATCGAGCGTGACCAGGATGAGCTTCCAGACGCCGCCGTGGCGGGTGAGATCGACCGCCACGCCGGTCTTGCGGGCGGCCTGTTCAAGGGCGAGGTGGGCTGCCACTTCCTCTTTCGAATGGGTGCGGAGGTAGCGGCTGGGTAAGCCTTCGAGGAACTCGCTGTCGGGGGCATCCGGGGTGACGTGAATACGGTCGGTATCGAGCGAACGGGTGAGTTCGCGGAGGCCGATGGAGTAGACGCGCCAGAGCTGTTCGAGGCGCCACGGAGTCATGGCGGTGGGGTTGACGCCGCTGATGTCGGCGTAGGTCATCAGCGCCAAATAGCGCAGATTTTCGACGGTGCCGGCGCGGTTGGCCAGTTCCTTGGCGGTGGCGGGATCATCGAGATCGCGCGAGTTCATGACCGACGACAGGGCCAGGTGCTGTTCGACCAGGAAGCGGACGAAGGGCCGCTCCTCTTCCGGCATCTGGATGCGGGCCATGATGACTTCGCCGAGGCGCGCCGATTCCATGGCGTGGGTGGGGCCGTCGATGGACTTGCCAATGTCGTGCAGAAGGATGGCAAAGATCAACAGCGGGAGCGAATCGACTTCGGTGAGCAGTTCGGCGAAACGGCGGCGCGGGCCTTCGTTCTGCTTACGCAGGTTGAGGAGATTTTCGGCCACGATGAGGGTGTGCTCATCGACGGTGTAGCGGTGATAGAAGTCGCGAATGACGAAGCCTTCGATCATGCGCCATTCGGGAAGCAGAGCGCCGAGGAGGCCGGTTTCATGCATGGTCCGGAGGGCCAGCATGGCATGAGGGAGAGCAAAGATTTCGCGGAGATGGTTCCAGAGCGGGCGCGGTTCGGCGAAGTATTTTTCGACCGATGGGATGGCGCGGGCGATGCGGCGTTCGGAGTCCGTGGCGGGGACCAGGCCGTGGCGGGCGGTGAAGCTCATCAGGCGCAGGGCGAGTTCGGGATCGGACTCGAGCATCTGCGGATTGCGGAGAAGCAGGCGCTCCTTGCTGACGGAGATTTCCGACGTCGACAGGCGGGTGCGCCATTCGCGGAACTGGCTGAAGAGGCCGCTGGGGACGAGGCTTTCGGAGACATCGATGGCCTGGCGGGCGGCGCGGTGGATGCGGCGGGCGGAGAGGAAATACTGGCGCATCCAGCTTTCGATGGGCTTGGCCGGGTCGATACCGGTGATGTAGGGCTGGCGGACGATGTCCTCCTGCGCGTCGAACTGGAGGACGTTCTGATCGCGGCCGGCCATGAAGTGGAGGTAGCAGCGGAGGGTGTAGAGGAATTCAATTTCCGGGCCGAGTTCGCCGAGCCAGTCGGGGAGCTCGCGGGAGGGGTCCTGGAGTTTCGCTAACCAGCCGATGACGTGAAGATCGCGGAGGCCGCCGGGGGATTCCTTGATGTTGGGCTCGAGGTGGTAGACGGTGTTCTGGAACTTTTCCTGGCGTTCGCGGGCTTGGCGGATGAGGTGGCGCAGCAGCGTCTGGCGCTCGCTTGCGATGAATTTGGGCAGGCGGGCGAGGAGGCCCTGGTAGAGATCGGCGTCGCCACAGAGGAAGCGCTGATCGAGCAGGCTGATGGTGAGTTCGAGGTTGGTGGAGTGGTATTCGCAGCACTCCTCGATGGTGTGGACGGAGTGGGAGATGCGGAGGCCGCTATCCCAGCCGATGCGTAGAAACGCGGAGAGGGCGTCCCGCGACTTTTCGTCGGAGGGCGCCCTATCCACGAGCAACAGAATGTCGATATCGGAGTGCGGGAAAAGCTCCGACCGACCATACCCTCCAACGGCCAGCACCGCCATCCCTTTCGGGATGGCAGGGGCTAGATATTCGAGGAAAGCTGAGCGAAGAACGTTGTTGACTAAAGCAGTTCTCTCGGCCAGGACGGCGACGGGGTTCCCGTCCGAGAGAAACCGCTCACGAATGGCTTGCAAGGGATCGTTAGAGGGCAGTTTCGCCGCGCTCATCGTTTCGGATGCGAATCGCGTCAGCCACTTCATAGACGAAGATCTTGCCGTCGCCGATCTTGCCTGTTTTCGCAGCCGCGGAGACGGCGGAGATGACTTCTTCCGCACGCGCCGAGGCGACAACCATTTCGACCTTCACTTTGGGAAGCAGATCGACCTGATATTCCTGGCCGCGATAAACCTCCTTGTGCCCCTTCTGCCGGCCGTGGCCGCGAACTTCTGTGACCGTCATGCCATCGATGCCAATCGCCTTAAGGGCTTCCTTGACGTCTTCGAGCTTGAACGGCTGAATAACCGCTTCGATTTTTTTCATCGCGTTTTCTCCAATTGGACCCGGGGGTTACGATTCCAGGCTATACCCTTCTTCGCCATGCTGGCTCAAGTCAAGACCCATCGTCTCTTCTTCGGGCGAGACGCGGAGGCCAACAACGGCATCCACAACCTTGAGAATAATGTAGGTTGCGACGATCGCGAGCACCCAGGAGATGCCGACGCCGATGATCTGATTGACGACCTGGCCGCCGTTGCCTTCGAGCAGGCCGACGGGGAGGACCTTACCGGACGCGTCTTTGAACGCCGGGTTGATTTCGCTGGTGGCGAAGACACCGGTGAGGATGGCACCGAGGGTGCCGCCCGCGCCGTGGACGCCGAAGGCATCGAGAGAGTCATCGTAGCCGAGCATGTTCTTCACCTTCACAACCATGAAGTAGCAGAAGACGCCGGCGATGAAGCCGATGATGAGGGCGGGCATCGGCTTGACGAAGCCGGATGCGGGGGTGATGGCGACCAGGCCGGCGACGGCGCCGGAGATGCCACCGAGGACCGACGGCTTGCCGTGCTGCATCCATTCGGCGAGCAACCAACCGCAAGCGGCGGCGGCGGCGCCAAAGTGAGTGGCGGTGAAGGCGGAGGTGGCCAGGCCACCGGCGGCGAGGGCGCTACCGGCGTTGAAGCCGAACCAGCCGACCCAGAGGAGGCAGGCACCGATGAAGCTGAGCACGAGGCTGTGGGGCTTCATGGGTTCGTTGGGGTAGCCCTTACGCTTGCCCATAACGATGGCGCAGACGAGAGCCGAAACACCCGAGGTGATGTGGACGACGGTGCCGCCGGCGAAGTCGAGGCAAGGGATTTTGCCGCCGAGGAACGCGTTGAGCAGGCCGTTGTTGCCCCACACCATGTGAGCCATGGGGTAATAAACGATCAGGGACCAGAGGATAGTAAACAGCACCATGGCGCTAAACTTCATGCGTTCGGCAAAAGCACCGGTGATGAGCGCCGGAGTAATGATGGCGAACATCATTTGGAAGAGCATAAAGGTCTGATGCGGGATGGTGGCGGCGTAAGTCGGGTTCGGATCGGCGCCGACTTTGTCCAGGAACAGGTAGCGGAGGTCACCAAGGAAGGGGCTGCCTTCGCCGAAGCTAAGGCTATAGCCGATTAGGGCCCAGAGGACAGTTCCAATGGCCATCAAAATGAAGCTTTGCATCATGGTGCCGAGCACGTTTTTCCGGCGAACCAGGCCGCCGTAGAAAAGGGCAAGGCCGGGGCCGGTCATCATGAGCACCAGTGCGCAGCTGACGAGCATCCACGCATTGTCCGCGCTCAATTGCGCGTTCTTAATACCTGCTTCCAGTGCGGCCGTGGTCGGGGGGGCGGGGGCAGCAGCTTGCCCCATAAGGTGGGCTGCCATGGCAGCCGACAGGGACAACATCGATAGAATTCTTTTCATGACTCTCCTCTTGGGCTGACCCGCAACTTGGCGGTACGCAAACGGGGCGTGTGTTAGCTATCATCCACGCTGGCGAAGCGAAGCGGAAGTCAATCTTTCCTATCCGGGCGATTCAATTTATCTATTGGCCGTCTTCTCTATCGGGGTAA
>CANIFK010000079.1 GCA_947466555.1 Acidobacteriota bacterium
CGGTTTCCGAAAAGTTCATCAAGGCGAAGACTTCAACCGCCGCTTCGACTTCTACACCGCCAATAAGAACGCCAAATTCGAGACATTCTTCGACAAACTCCCCGCCGGCAAGCCATTCTTCCTCCACATCGGCTTCACCGACCCCCACCGCCCCTACGCCAAAGGCGCCATCCCCACCCCGCACGACCCCGCCAAAGTCCGTCTCCCCCGCTTCCTGCCCGATTCAAAGGAAGTCCGTGACGACCTCGTCAACTACCACGACTTCATCGCCCGCATGGACGCCGAATGCGGCCAACTCCTCGCCCTCCTCGAAGCCCGCGGCCTCACCGGCAACACAGTCGTCTTCTTCTCCGGCGACAACGGCATGCCCTTTCCCGGCGCCAAAGGCACCTGTTACGACCCCGGCCTCAACGTCCCCTTGATCGTCAAATGGCCCGGCGTCGCCAAACCCGGCTCCGTCCAAAACGAACTCATCTCCCACGTCGATCTCCCCGCCACCTGGGTCGAAATCGCCGGCAGCGCCCTCACCCCCAAAATGCACGGCCAACCCTTTACGAACCTCCTCAAAGGCGCCACCTTTACCCCCCGCCAAGCCGTCTTCTCCGAACGCAATTGGCACGACAACTTCGACCCCATCCGCTCCGTCCGCACCGATCGCTACAAACTCATCTTCAACGCCGCCCCCCACTTCCCCTACCGCCCGGCCTGGGACCTCGACGGCAGCCCCTCCTGGAAGTCCTATCAGGAAATGGGCCGCCGCGGCGTCCTCGAACCCCACCACCTCCGCCTCCTCCAACCCGCCCGCCCCGTCGTCGAGATGTACGACCTCAAAACCGATCCCGACGAATTCCACAACATCGCCGACGATCCTGCCCACGCCGCTGCCAAAAAAGATTTATTGAAACGATTGAGCGACTGGATGCACCAAACTTACGACTTCCTCCCCCCGGCCTTCGCCGGTCCGGGCGAACCCAAAGGGCGCGGATGGCCCGTCTCGTTATGACGGCTAAGATTCGCCGTTTGTTCGCCTTGCGGGCGTTTTGTCTTGACAGACCTGTGCCGAAACTGGTACTGTGTGGTTTCCGTCTCACTGATGTGGCGGAAAGCAACACCGAACCGACCTCCCCCTGTCTGACCGGATTCAGACAACGCGGTTCAAACGAAGCTGCCGGTCGTTTCCATCCCCCTGCTTGATAGTCAATGAATTCCAAAACTAGCCAAGCTAGAGAGAGCCGATGAATCAGCCTTATTTCGTACTCGTATTAGCGCATTCCGTTCATGGCCGTCTTCGCCGGATGCACGTCTCCCACACCATTCTGTACACGGTGTTGGCCTTGGCGATGGTCGGTGGTTTCACGGTAGTCGGGTTCCTGACTAGCTACGCGAGAATGGCCTGGAAAGTGGCTAACTACAATCACTTGCGCGACGAAGTTTCCACGCTCCAGCAAAAGTATCAGGCCCTCGCCCGCACCAACGAGCAGACCAAGGAACAATTGGCCACTCTCCAAATGTTGGCCTCGGAAGTCTCTTCCGCCTACGGAATTAAAGAACGTCTGGAAGGTCCGGCCTCCATCTCCGGCGAAAGCCGTCTGGTCCCCACCTACCAGCAGTCGCTCGAACGCTTCGATCTGCTCCGCACCGCCCGCCTGTACACGCCCGGCACCCGCCGCATCAACCGTACCTGGCAGACTAATGTCGTCCCCAATCTTTGGCCCGTCTCCGGCCGCCTGCTTTCCAGTTTTGGTTCCCGCTCTGATCCGTTCACCGGCGGAAGTTCGTTCCACTCCGGCGTAGACATCTCCGCCTCCACCGGGACACCCATCCGCGTCACGGCCGACGGCATCGTCAAGTCCGCCGAATGGTCCGGCGCCTACGGCAAACTGATCGTTATCGATCACGGCGGCGGCGTGGAAACTTACTACGCCCACATGAGCTCCTTCGATGTGATCCCCGGCCAGGACGTCCGTCGCTCCCAGGTCATCGGCAAGTCCGGTGGCACGGGCCGCGCCACCTCCCCGCACCTGCACTACGAAGTGCGTCAGGGCGGCGCGCCGGTCAATCCGTACAAATATCTGGCACGCTCCATCATTTTGGGCGACGCGCCCGTGCGCAAAGACCTGCCTTTCTAATACAATGCTTGGGACCACTGGTCCCGCATGAATTGGATCTCCTCCGGGGACCGTGGCTGAATAGGAATCACGTCATGTCACCCGTACGCATCCGTTTGTTCGCCGCCGCCGCCGGCGCTCTTCTCCTCATGGCCGCCGCCCACCGTTCGCACACCCCGTTGGTGATGTCCAACGCCGCGAACGCCCTGCTCGCCTCACTCAACGCCGAGCAGAAAGCCAAGGCCGTCTTCTCCTTCAACGACGAAGAACGCCTCAATTGGCACTTCATCCCCAAGGAGCGCAAGGGCCTCAGCTATAGACTCATGACCACCGAACAGCGTCCGCTCGCGCTCGCCCTCCTCAGCGCCAGCCTCAGCCAGCAGGGCTTCGTCAAAGCCAGCTCCATCATGAGCCTCGAAGAGATCCTCAAGATCCAGGAAAACAACACCCCGCCCGGCCGCCGCGACCCCGAAAACTACTTCTTCTCCATCTTCGGCACCCCGTCGGAAACCGGCACCTGGGGCTTCCGCTTTGAAGGCCACCACTGCGCCATGAACTTCACCATCGTCGATAACAAAGTGGCCTCCAGCCCCATGTTCTACGGCACCAACCCCGCCGAAGTGAAGTCCGGCCCCCGCGCCGGCCTCCGCGTCCTCGGCCACGAAGAAGATCTCGGTCGCGCCCTAGTCAAAGCCCTCACCCCTGAACAGCAGAAGGTGGCCATCGTCGCCCCCGTCGCTCTCAAAGACATCATCACCATGGCCGACCGTAAAGCCGCCCTCAACGGCCAACCCAACGGTCTCTCGGCCGCCAAGATGACCTCCGCCCAGCGCGTTCTCCTCCACAACCTGCTCGAAGAATACGCCAACAACATTCCCGAACAGGGCGCCGCCGCCCGCCGCGAACAGATCAAGAAGGCCGGCAACAACATCAACTTCGCCTGGACCGGCGGCGTTGAAAAGGGCGAAGGCCATTACTACCGCGTTCAGGCCCCCGCCTTCTTGGTCGAATACGACAACACCCAGAACAACAACAATCACGTCCACTCCGTCTGGCGCGATTACAACGGTGATTTCGGCTTCGATCTGCTCGGCAATCACTATCAGTCCAGCCACAAGTAAGTAACAAAACGGACGATGAAGGGACCCGCGGGGCCATGCTAGAGTGTGGATATGCATGAGGCCCCGCCCCCCGTCCGCCGCGTCTCGCGGCGTGCGATTCTGGCCGCCGGCCTCTCCCCGGCGCTCTTCGCCGCCAAGGGCCAGGATCTCCCCGGCGAAGCCAAAAAGTTCCTCGACGCCGCCACCGAATTCGAAATCCTCCGCGTCACCTCCCTCGAACACAACTCCTGGATGCCCCTGGCTTCCAACCGCTCTCTCACCCGCAAAGGCGACGCCCTCCTCTTCGCCAGCGATCTCTCCGGCAGCCCCCAGCTCTACCGCCACGATTTCAAACTCAACAAAATCCGCCAGCTCACCGAAGCCGCCCAGCTGAATACCAACACCTTCACCTGGACCGCCGCCGACCGCTCCGTCATCTACCTCGACGGCCGCAAACTCCTCCAAACCGCCACCGCCCGCGACCGCCTCATCACCGAACTCCCCGAAGACTGGGCCCAACTCCCCCGCGTCACCGCCAGCGACGACGGCCTCACCGTCATCGTCTCTTCTTCCAACGGCGCCAAAACCCGCATCGCCTCCACCGGCCGCGCCGCCGCCACCATCGAGGAACGCGACGGCGACATCGGCACCCTCTGCCTCCGCCCCCGCCGCGCCGGCCTGTCCTACATGGCCAACGGCGCTCTCCGTTACATCCCTCTCGATACACGCAAACCCGTCACCCTCTCCACCGCCCCCGGCGAAGTCCTCTCCGCCTATTGGACCGCCGACGGCGCCTCACTCCTGTATCTCCTCAAACCCGCCGGCCCCGGCCGCCTCGCCGAAATCCGCGAAATCGTCCCCGAGGGCAACAAGGATTCCCTCGTCACCAAAACCTCCCAATTCGGCCATTTCCAACGCAATGGCGACGCCACCGTCTTCCTCGGCGCCAGCGCCAGCGCCGCCTCCCCCCACATCTTGCTTCTCCTCCGCTCCGTCAAACGCGAACTCACCATCTGCGAACACCGCGCCTCCGACCCCCGCCTCACCCGCGCCGTCCTCTCCCCCAGCTCCACTCGCATGGCCTTCCAAACCGACCGCCACGGCAAAATGGTCATCTACGCCATGGCCGTCGAACGCTTGATCGAGCAGACCGAAGAGAACACCTAACACATTCCCTCCCCTTACCGATATGCCCTTTGTAGTTACTGATGGTACTGAAGCTACTAGTTGGCGATTTTGCTACAATGAGGCCGTCCACCGAAAACGCCGCTTCACCGCGGAGTTCGGCGGGCCAAGCCGAGAGGAGTTCGTATGAAGTTTTCCAGTGAGCTGGCAAAACTGGACTGCGCCGTTGCGTTGGAGCGTTTGGGGGGAGATGAGGAGCTGCTGCGTGAAGTGGCTGGCCTGTTTCTCGACGAATACCCGATGTTGATGGAAGAAATCCGCTCGGCGGCTCTGGCACGCGACGCTGACGCGCTACAGAGGGCCGCCCACAGTATGAAGGGCTCCGTCTCCAACTTCGGCGCCGATGGCGTCTATCAGGCCGCCTTCGCACTCGAAAAGAAGGGTCGCGCTGGCGACCTCGACGAACTCGATCCCTGCATAGACCGCCTCGCCTGCGCCCTCGCCCATATCCACCCTGCCCTCGTTGTTCTGGCCGAGAATTAGCCTGAAAAACCCGGTTTTGACTGGTGCTTTGCTATAGTGGGACTACCACTTAGTATGGATCTTCAGGAACTGATTTGCGCCCATAGTCCCGATTCCGATGACGCCTATATGTTTTACGCTCTGGCGACTCGGAAAATCCGCTCCAAGCTGTTACTCTTCCGCCATCAGCTCGAAGATATTCAGTCTCTGAACAAACGGGCTATGAACGGGGAATATGCGCTCACTGCTATTTCCTACCACGCTTACCCCTATGTGGCCGATAAGTATTACGTCATGGCCTCCGGTTCCAGCGTTGGCGACGGCTACGGCCCCGTCCTCGTCTCGCTCCACCCCATGAGCGTCGATGATATCAAGGGCAAACGCATCGCCATCCCCGGCCGCCAGACCACCGCCTTCCTTACCCTCAACATCGTCCAGCCCGATTTTATCCCCGTCGAAGTCCCCTTCGATCGCATCCTCGATGCGGTCAAAGACGGTATCGCCGATGTCGGCCTCGTCATCCACGAAGCCCAGTTGACCTATTCCAAGCTCGGCTTCCACCAGGTCCTCGACCTCGGCAAATGGTGGAAAAAGACCTACAACATGCCGCTGCCCCTCGGCTGCAACGTCCTTCGCCGCGATCTCGCTCCGGACGTCCGCACCGAAGCCTGCCGCCTCATGCGCGACAGCATCCAGTATTCGCTCGATAACCACCCGGAAGCCCTCGAATACGCCATGCAGTTCGCCCGCGACATGGAGCCGGAACTGGCCAACAAGTTCATCGGCATGTACGTGAATCACTATACGGTCGACTGCGGCGATATCATCCCCAAAGCGGCCCAGAAACTCCTCGACCTCGGCCACGAAATCGGCCTGATTCCCAACCGCGTCGAAGTCGAAATCGCCCGCTAGCCGTTTCCTGTCAACTTTTTGGCCGCCGCATGCGTCCCTCTATGTATGCGATTGGCCCTTCTGTCCCTGTTGATGGCAACCACCCTGGCCTGGTCCCAGGATCCCAAGTCCGCCGACCCCAAACAGCGCGTCAAAGCCGCCAAAGCTATGGCTAAGGACGGCGCCCCTGGCGTCGAAAAGTTGAAGCCCCTGTTGAGCGATGTCGACGCCAACGTCCGCCGCGCCGCCGTTGAATCGCTCGTCACCATCGGTGGCCAGGCCACCCTTGAACCCCTGACCTACTCCCTCACCGATGGAGACGGCGAAGTCCAGCGCATGGCCTCCAACGGCCTGGTCAACTTCTACCTCCCCGGCTACTACCAGTCCGGCTGGCGCGGCCGCTTCAAGCGCGGTGCCGATTCCGTCATGGACCGTTTCCGCGGTGCCGATGAACCCGTCACCCCCTTCTACGTCGAAGCCCGCCCCGAAATCATCGCGGCGTTGGGCAAGGTAACCGCCGAATCCGCCTCCATGGACGGCCGCGCCGCCGCCGCCCGCGCCCTGGGCGTCCTCCGCGGCAAAGCCGCCAGCGAACAGCTCCTCGCCGCCCTCGCCACCAAGAACACCGCCGTCCTCTACGAAGTCCTCACCGCTTTCGAAAAGATCCGCAATCCCACCGTCGCCCCCCGCCTCTTCTACATGCTCCGCGACCCCGACGAAAAGGTCCAGCTCGCCGCCATCCAAACCGTCTCCCTCCTCGGCAACAAAGAGGCGAACGCCCCTCTCCGCGAAGCCTGGGAACGGACGAAGAGCGATAAGGTCCGCCGCGCCCTCCTCGAAGCCATGGCCATGCTCCCCGACGAAGCCAACCGCCCGCTCTTCGAGAAATACCTCCTCGATCAGGACGAACTCATGCGCGCCGGCGCCGCCGAAGGCCTCGGCCGACTCGCCAAAGCCGACGACCGCTCCCGTATGGAAACCCTCTGGGAAGGCGAACGCAAAATCCGCCCGCGCCTGTCGCTCGCCTACGCTCTCGTCAACATGGGCAAGTACGAAATCTCGGAGCTGAGCCCGCTCCAATACCTCATCAACACGCTCAATCACAAAGCCTGGAAGGGTGTCGCCCTCGGCTTCCTCAAGGATCTCGCGCCCGAAGCCTCCGTCCGCTTCGCCCTCCACACTGCTCTCCTGCAGGCCAACCGCGACGAGAAAATCGCCCTCGCCGAAATCCTCGGTGACCGCGGTGCCAAGGATTCCGTCGAGCCCCTCGAGACCCTCGCCAAGGATCCCGACGCCGAAGTCGCCAGCGAATCCCTCCGCGCCCTCCGCGTCCTCCGCCTGCGCCTGCAGTAGTTAATTCGCCCGCGCCGCGAAGCTCCGCGCGTCGTCCATCTCATCGACGAACTCCGGCAGCTCGCCCAGCCCGGCATACTCTTTCGGCACCACGAACATATTCACCGGGCTCAGGAACAGCAGCGAATGCGCCACCAGTTCCACCTCCGTGCGCTCCTCTAGAGGCACGCGCCGCAGGCCGACATGCGTGATGTGGCACACCGAATAGCCCAGCTCGTTCAGGTTCGGTGCGTCCATCGTCGCCACCGTTCCCGTATACCGCGCCTGTGCCCGCTCGTCGTCCGTCAGCGCCGCAGCCACCGGCATCCGCCCGCTCAGCAATGCCTCGCGAATCATCCCGCAATCCGGCGTTCTCTGCTCCATCGCCAGCGATAGCAGATACATCGCCGGCGCGTCATCGGTCGGCACCAGCACGCGACCGCTCGGATGCTGCAGTTCACGCCCACGCCCCATACGCGGCCGACGCACTAGCAGCGGCATCGATCGGTCCCGCACCCACTCTTGCAGCACCGCATGCCATCGCAGCGCGTCAAAACCAGAGACATTCGGACGTGTGGGCGATTCCCGCCAGTTCGACGCAAGGCGGCGAAGCGCCACGCGGCTATATTCATCCAGACCGTTAAATCGTGTCAGTGACAATATCGCGTCCCTCAAATAGAGAGTGGCGCGCGCGCGGAAAAATTCTCACCCAGGGTTTTACCGGGAACGTAACATTGCCGCCGCCGCCTCCGGCGTAATATCCCTCTGCGGCTGCGCAAACATCTCATATCCCACCAGAAATTTCCGAACCGTGGCAGACCGCAACAGCGGCGGATAGAAGTGCGTATGAAAGTGCCAACCCGCCTGCGGCCCCGCATTTACCGGCGCCTGATGCAGGCCCATTGAGTACGGAAACGGCGCCGCGAACAGCCGGTCGTACCGTTGCGTCAACGCGCTCAGAATCTCCGCGTACGCCCCATCTTCCTCCGGCGTCTGCCCGGCCAGACTCCCGTAATGCCGCCGCGGAACGATCATCGTCTCAAACGGCCACACCGCCCAGAACGGCACCAGCGCCACAAAATGCGCATTCTCACAAACCACCCGCTCCCCCGTCGCCAACTCCTCTTCTAACACCGCCCCCAGCAACGACCGCCCGTTCTCCCCCCAATACTCCCCCTGCGTCGCCGTCTCCACCGCCATCTCCTCCGGCAGCGTCTCATTCGCCCACACCTGCCCGTGCGGATGCGGATTGCTCGCCCCCATCATCGCCCCGCGGTTCTCAAAGATCTGCACGCTCCGCACCCACGCCACCTCTGCCAGTGCCGCATACTCCGTCCGCCACATCCCAATCACATCCCGGATCTGCTCCCGCGTCATCCGCGCCATCGTCAAGCTATGGTGCGGCGAATAACACAGCACCCGGCAAATTCCCGCCTCCGGCTCCGCCCGCAGCAACGAGGCCCCGTGTTCAACCCTCTCCCGCACGTCCGGCAGCAATGCCGCAAAGTCATTCCCAAACGCGAACGTCCCCTCGTAAGCCGGGTTCGTCTCCCCATTCGCCCGTTGGTTCCCCGGACACAGATAACACCCCGGGTCATAGGCAACATCGGCTAGCTCCGTAGGAGCATCCTCCTGCCCCTGCCAAGGCCGCTGCGTACGGTGCGGCGAAACCAGCACCCACCGCCGCGTCAACGGATTCCAACGCCGGTGCACCCCGTTCACGCAACGACCTCGCAAGCCCCCGCCGCCGCCCTAGTCTCAAAGATATGCGGCCGAATCCCAGTTGCCTTCTCATACCCTGCCGTCAACGCCGCCACCACCGCCCCGGCGCGCTCCGCCGCCACCAGGTTAATCGTGCAGCCGCCAAACCCGCCCCCCGTCATCCGCGCCCCGTAAACCCCCGGTATCCCGCGCGCCAACCCCACCATCGTGTCCAGCTCCTCACAACTCACTGCGAAGTCCACACGCAGGCTCTCGTGCGACGCATACATCTCGCGCCCCGCCGCCTCCATCTCCCCGCCCACCAGCGCCTCGGCAAACGCCAACACCCGCGCGTTCTCCGTAATCACGTGCCGCGCGCAACGCAGTTCCGCGCCCTCCAACCCCGCATACTCCACATCCCGCAAATACGGCACGTCCAGCTTCGCCGCCGCCATCTCGCACGCCGCCCGCCGGTCGTTGTACTCCGTCCCGCCCAGCTCATGCTTCACCATCGTGTTGGCAATCACCAGCCGCACGCCATCGGGAACCGCCACAGTCTTATACGACAGGTCCCGGCAGTCAATCAACAGCGCCTTGCCCTCTTCCCCCAGGCAGCTCGACAACGGGTCCATAATCCCGCACTGCATCCCCGTAAACTCGTTCTCCGCCCGCTGGCACAACAGCGCAATCTCCTCCCGCGTCCGGTCCCCGGTCCCCAACGCAAACGCCGTCGAAACACTCAGCGCCGCCGAAGAACTCAAGCCCCCGCCAATCGGTACATCGGTCGCGTACAGCAAATCCGCGCCCTCCGTCCGCCCCAGCAACACGGCCACGCCCAACACAAAATCCGTCCAGTTCCCGGAAACCGCCGTGTGCCCAACGGGCACATCCAACGTCTCCGGCAGCGCCATCGACGCCGCCCGCAGCCGCCCATCTTCCCTCGGTGCCATCGCTACGTAAGTCGCCCGGTCAATCGCCGCCGGGAAAACAAACCCGCCGTTATAGTCGGTATGCTCCCCGATCAGGTTCACCCGGCCCGGAGCCCGGAACACCCGCGGCTCCCGCCCATATCGCGCCCGAAACGCCGTAACCAACTCCTTCAAGCCGTTTTTCCCTTCCACGCGATCAGATGGAAAACAGCGCCCGCCGCCACAATCCCGCCACCCCAACCCATGTTCATCGACGCGCCCCGCCCGTCGCTAAAAAATCCATACGCCACCAGCTGCACGCCAATGGCTAACAGCAGCCGTCCAATCACAATTCGTAGATCCAGTGCCATAGTCCAGTTACCAGAAGTAGAGATTCAACGCGCCGACCGTCGCCAGAATAATCACCGCCACCAGCTCCGGCCGCATCCCGCGTCCATCACTCTTGGGCTTATCGGTCAGCGAATATACTAGCCCCCGCAATTCTTCGTCCGGCCGCGGCGCCGTCACCAAACTAATCAGGAAGGTGGCTACAAAACACACCGAAAACGCCCAGATTGCCGTCCAGAAGTTCTGCGCCATCTCGCTCGGATAATGCGCCACCACCCCCAGCCAGCCGCCCTTCAACCCCGGCACCGAATGCGCCGGCAGCGTCAGCCCGTGGTGCAGCGCCGCGCTGACGGTTCCCAGCAGCAAACCCCAAAACGCCCCATGCCCCGTCGCCCGCTTCCAAAACATACCTAACAGAAAGGTCCCAAACAACGGCGCATTCACAAACGCGAATACCAGCTGCAGCAGGTCCATGATGTTGTTGAACTTCACCGCCGCATACGCCGCCAGCACCGACGCCGCAATCCCCGCAATCGTCGTATACCGGCCCACTTTCAAGTAATGCTCGTCACTCGCCCCCGGCCGGATATACGCCCCATAAATGTCGTAAGTAAACACGGTGTTGAACGCCGTCACGTTCCCCGCCATGCCGCTCATAAATGAAGCCATCAGCGCCGTCAGCCCCAGCCCCAGCAGCCCCGGCGGAAAATAATGCGCCAGCATCATCGGAATCGTCATGTCGTAGTTCAACGTGCCATCGGCCTTGGCCGGCAGCTTGAACCCGCCCCCGCCGTCCCCCAGCGTCAGCGCAATCGCAATCAGCCCCGGCACAATCACCAGGAACGGAAAGATCATCTTCGGAAACGCCGCAATCAGCGGAGTCCGCCGCGCCGCGTCCATCGATTCGGCCGCCATCGCCCGCTGCACCACCAGGAAGTCCGTGCACCAGTACCCGAAGCTCAAAACGAACCCAAGCCCCATGCCCAGGCCAATCCATTCAATCCCCATCGGGTTCTGCGACGCGTCCCCCGTGTGCCGCCACAGCTGCGTATAGGTGCCCGCCGCGAAGCCCTGCTTCACCGCCACCGCGTTCAATCTCTGCACCAATCCGCCCCATCCACCCACGTCCTGCAGCCCCGCAATCACCAGCGGCAGAAACCCCGCCACAATCAGGAAGAACTGCAAAACCTCGTTATAAATCGCCGAAGTCAGCCCGCCAAAGAAGACATAGACCAGCACGATCGCCGCCGCCACCAGAATCGACGCGTCAAAGTTCCAGCCCAACAGCGCGCTCAACAGCAGCCCCAGCGCATACAACGAAACGCCCGAGCTGAACACCGTCATCGCCGCGAATGAAATCGCATTCAACCCCCGCGTCTTCTCGTCAAACCGCAGCCGCAAATACTCCGGTACGCTCCGCGCCTTCGAGCCGTAATAAAACGGCATCATAAAAACGCCCACAAACAACATCGCCGGCACCGCGCCCGCCCAGTAAAAATGGCTCGTCATGAGGCCATACTTCGCCCCGCTCGCCGCCATCCCCATCACCTCCTGGGCCCCCAGATTGGCGGACAAAAACGCCAGCCCCGCAATCCACGCCGGCATCCCGTGCCCGGAGTGGAAGAAGTCCTCACTGGTCTTGGTCTTCTCTTTCAGAATCCATCCGATCCCCAGCACAAACAGTGTGTAGGTCAGCAGAATGGAGTAGTCGATTGGCGCGAGGACAAGGCGGTCCATGATTTTTGTTAAACGCTTACAGTATCAGATTTTCGAGATTTCCACCGTCGCGTCGTAGACCACCTCGTGGTCCGGCGCCAGCATCACAATGCCCGTGTCCCGGTCCTTCCAAACACCCTTGTTAAATGGATCGCCAATGTTGAACTGCGGCTCCAGTACGATAAACGGCTTCTCCGGCGGCGCATAACACTGA
>CANIFK010000080.1 GCA_947466555.1 Acidobacteriota bacterium
GAGCTCGGCGGCGGAGGGGCGGGGAAGGCCGGGCGGGGGCATTTCGCCGTTGCGGAGTTTGTCGGCGACATCTTCCCAGACGTTGCGTTCGGCGAGGGCTTCCTGGGGCGAGCGGAGGCGGGCGAGGTTGAGGTCGGCGTTTTTGAGCTTGTCGTTGTGGCAGGCGACGCAGCGCTTGGCGAGGAAGGGGGCGACGTCCTTTTGGAACGCCCTCAAGTGGGCGTCGTTGGACTGGGCCAGGAGGGGGAGGGAGAGAAGCAGCAGGTACCGCACTGCCTCATCTTATCGTGGATAATGCGTGTATGGATTTGATCTCACGCAGGGCTCTGTTGGCTGGCGCGGCGGCGGTGAAGTTGCCGCGGAAGTTGCGGTTGGGGATGGTGGGCGTGCTGGGGCATGCGGGGGAGATTTTGTCGCCGTTGCCGCAGTTGCCGGACGTGGAGCTTGTGGCGGTGGCCGAGAGCGACCCGGCGGAGTTGGCGAAGATCAAGAAGCGGCCGGTGGCGGCGAAGGCGACGTTTTATTCCGATTACCGGCGGATGCTGGATGCGGAGAAGTTGGACGTTGTTGGGGTGTGTACGTCGAACGGGGACCGGGCGGCGAGCGTGATCGCGGTGGCTGAGCGCGGGTTGCCACTTATTGCTGAGAAGCCGCTGGCGTTGAAGCGGTCGGATTATGAGTTGGCTAAGAAGGCAGTTAGTAAGTCAGGTAAGCCGATTTGGTTGATTCTGCCGATGCGGTATGAGCCGCATTACTTAGCGATGCGGCAGATGGTGAAGGATGGCGTGGTTGGCGATGTGGGGATGGTGTCGTCGCAAAAGTCCTATAAGGCGGGGGAGCGGCCCGTTTGGATGAAGGAGCGGGCGAGTTATGGGAGCACGATTCTTTGGATCGGGATCCATATGTTCGACCTGATGCGGTGGACGACGGGGCGTGATTTCACGGAGGCGTTTTCGTATCAGTCGCAGGTGTCGGCGCCGAAGGGGATCGGGCAGATGGAGAATACGACGACGACCATTTTGAAGATGGATAACGGGGGGACGGCGTCGTTGCACATGGATTATTACCGGAGCGAGGCGGCGCCGACGCATGGGGATGACCGGGTGCGGATTGCGGGGTCGAAGGGGGTGTTGGAGTATATGGCGGCGACGGGGCTGACGGTGTTGCGGCAGGGGTCCAAGGTGGAGGTTGTGAAAGAGATGCCGGAGCACCGGCAGATCTTTGTGGAGTTCCTGCAGGCGGCGTTTGCGGGGAAGGCGAATGATATGCCGTTGGATGACGTTTGGAAGGTGAATGAGATCACGATCGCGGCGCATGAGGCGGCGGAGTTGGGGCGGGTTGTGCGGGTTTCGGGCTGATTGCTTTGGGGCCCGCCGGGGTTTTTATATTCAGTTTTCAACCCTATAGGCCGCCCGGGCGCGGACACCCCTGCTGATGAAAATGGGGCGTTTCGGTGAACTGCCCTTACCTCCCCCGCCTACCCGATTTTGCAGGCACTCCGGGTAGGCGAGCGTTGGCCTTGCGGCTCATTGATATTTAATTTTCAAAGAGCATTTCCGGATTGTCGACGATGGGAAGTCCCAAGATCGGAATCGCGGTTGCCTCGCGGGTTATTTTCGAGGCAAAGGTCTGGTTGAGACCGGCGACGATTGCTGGTGTGTCAAGATCAGGGTCCCGGGTTGGGCTGGGGGCTTTTTCCTGCGGTTTGGTTGTTGCTCCCTGCTCCTTTTTTCCTTTGCTTCGGCGGGGTGTGTCGCGTCTTTGGGGACACTCCTGCTGTTTGGGTTACGGGCCGAACGGTTTCGGGTTTCTGCCCGGAATGTCCCCGGTGGGTTTTGGGGTCTTGTTTCTCTTTCCCTCTCCTCCCACCTCCACCCCTCCTACTTCCACCCCTCCTACTTCATTCCCCCACTTACTTCCTTCCCCCTCCCCCGTTTCTTTCGCCGCCTCTCACTTCCTTCCCCTTTTCCCTCGGCTTGCGGGGAGTGTCGCGTCTTGGGGACACTCCTGCTGTTTGGGTTGCGGGCCGAAGCTCTTCGGGGTTTTGCCCGGAATGTCCCCGGTGGGGGTGTTTCTTCTTTTTTCCTTCCTCCTTCCTCCTACCTTGCTCCTTGCGGCTTTCGTCTTCAGGCGGCGCGGGTGGGGCGGATGAGTTGGCGGTGGATACGGGTGGCGTACCAGGTGGCGAGGCCGGCGGCGATCGCCAGATCGTCGTGCGGATATTGGCCGCCATGGGGACGGACCGCGGCGATCTCTCGCTCCAAGATGTGGGCGTGCGCCAGAGACTTGTCGATCCGCAGTAACTCGGTCTCCAGTAAATAACGGATGTTACTGACAATGTCCTTCCGAGGGACCGTCGTGCGGCCCGAGGAATGGCCCACGTCACTGCCCGCAGTCATCAACACGGGTACCAAATTGACGCTCAGTTGCTCGGCACGGAGTAGTTCCAACACGACGTGGCCCGGGCCTGCTGGGTCAAGCACTACATGAATACGCGGGAGCGGATGGCCGTACCCGTACTGGGCGCGGAGACGCTCCACCAGGCGGCGCAACTGCTGCACTACCTCGATATACTCCGTGCCGAGCGGGATGCGGCGCAAGGCGCCGAGGTGGAGCGCCGGCCGCGTGGGCTGGCAGTAACGGACACGGTCGAAGTCGCCGTGGGTTTCGTGATAGAGGCCGGCAACGGCAATCGCGGAAAAGTCGCGGGCTCGCGCGAGGTCGAGCCCGATGAAGTACTCGAGTATGGATGGGAACCTCATGTCAGAAACCCGTTTCATCCCAGCCCGGGCAGAAGGGCGGGATATCGTCCCGGAGACACTTACGGAAGGTCTCAACGCTGATGAACTGGCCGCTGGAGGCGACGAACTTGCATTCGAATTCCTGCTCAAAGTCGGCCTTGGCCATCGATTTTCGCATGCCTTCAATGGCTTTCGTGTTCACTCTGGGACAGTCTTCGAGAGTTCCTAAGATATTGGTCCAGTGATTGTCCTGTAAGTGCCACTGCTCGTAGAAGTAACCAACCTGCCCGTTGGGCGTGCTGAGTAACATGAGGGTACCGTTGGAGACAGTCAGCATGGGTTCGAGCGCCGTGAACAGTGTGTCGGAGGCGAAGGCGGCTTCGTCGACGACGATCAGGCACGGGGCGGAGAAGCCGCGGATGGTTTCTTCGCTATCGGGCAGGGCGACGACGATGGAGCCGTTGGGCAGCGTGAAGCCTTCGCACTTTGGCGGCGGGCCGGCGAGGTCGAGGCCCATTTGGCGGGCCAATTGGCGGGCTTTTTCGAGGATTTGCCCGGACTGGCGTCCACTGGCGCTGGCGAGCAGGATGGTGGCGCACTGATTATAGACCGCTGTATAAAGAACGCGGACGGCGGCGGCGGTGGACTTCCCGGTCTGTCGCGGGGCGAGGACCAGTATGTGTGTATTGGTTTCCTCGAGGATCCGGCGCTGGACCTCGTCGGGGTTGAAGCCGAAGGTTTCGGCGGCCCAGGTGCTGATATTCGGCGCGACGGCGGGGAGATCGGGCGCGTCGGAACCGGTGGGCGCGCCGTCGTCCACGCTGGTGGGCGGGGGGGCGGTGAAGGGCGGCGGCAGGGGGTCGCTGGTCGCTTCGACGGTGTAGGCGCCTTCGGACTGGTGGCCATCGACGGGTTTGGCGTCGGCGGTTTCGGGGAGATCCGGATGCTGGCGGCGGTTTATTATCAACGACATCTGGGACCCTCCGCTATTAGCAGAACCTTGCTTTTTGGCATTCCAGATTTCCCTGGTGAGCCGGGCCCGTTCGCGAGCGAGTTGGGCGAGGCGGGCATTGAGCATGACCATTTTGCCGCCCGGGATGGAGACGTCGGCTTCGGCGAGGAGGTTCTTTTTAGCCTGATCGATGAGGCGCGGGTTGGCCTTGGCGACGTTGGCAACGGCGTCGTGGACGTGGTCGTTTTTGCTGGCTTCGAGGCGGCGGGCTTCCCAGGTGACGGCGACCAGTTTTTCGACGAGTTCCTGGTCGAAGTAGCCGATGGGCTGGAAGAAGGCGTGGAGTTGGGATTGGAGTTCGGCGAACTCCTCGTTGGACTCTCCCGGCAGCATGCAGCCGCGGACGGCGTAGAGGCCGTGTTTGTAGGAGGCGGTTTCGCAACGGTACTGGCCGTGGGCGGTTTTCGGGCCGGTGGATTTGGCGCCGTTCATGCGGGCGCGCTGGCTGCGTTCGTCAGTGGAGGCAGGCATTGCCGATTCCTTTCGAGTAGATGCCAACAAAAAAGCCTCCCGATGCCAGGTGGCGGCGGGAGGCGAGTTTTGTTGGAGAGTCGCGGGTGGGTGAAACCGGCGACTCCTGTACTATTCGTAGCAGATGGAAAGGGGAAAACGAACTTTCGGGGTTGACGGAATGGCTGTATCTGGTTGAGGGTGTGTGGGTTAGGATTATTTTCAAGTGTTGTGACTCACGATTCCGGGGAGGTGCTATGCCCCGTCGCTTCCCATTGGGACTCCGTGCCGCTGCCATCAGACGCGCTCTTGCCAGCGCATTGGATCCCGGCTTGCGTGGAAACAGGTAATCACAATCACTGACTCCCCATCGACTACGAAGTAGAGGGTGTAGGGGAAGTGCCTCGCCCGGGCTCGGCGTACGCTTTGCTCACAGGAGGGAATTGGAATGGACTTGCAGCTATTCGATCTACCGCATCGCCGATTGCTGATCGGAACCGGCGGCCCAATCCCGGAGCTTTCAGTTCCTACCAGTCCTGCGCCTCCAACAATTCGGCGCGCGCGGCCTGTGTAAACGCGACCTGGCGCATTACGGACAGCGGGCTGCAAGTTCGGCTTGCAGGTCGGCCCACGCCACAACCAGGGTGCGGTCTTGCTCAAACGAGTCAAGCCGTCTCTGTAGTTCTGCCCGATGTGGTTCGCTCAAGGGGAGTGACTGCTCGCCCAAGCTATTCCACAACTCCGCGATGAGGGCCAATCGCTCCGGCGGCGACATGCGGGCAATCTCAGCTGGCGTGAGAACTTCCATGTCTTGAGAGTACGCAAGTTGTTGGGGCAAGGCAATCGGCAATCGTTTCATCCCCCCTCTGGTCAGCAATGCGTTCGTGGCGGGTGGTCGATGTTCCGGTGGCATCGCGAGCATGGATCTCGAAGACCTTGTCACGCATAGTTGTCAAGCATAGTCGTTCACTGCGGGGGATCCTCTGGTCCCGGCCCGGGACACTTGAATAAGATGGTTGCGATGGACGTGGTGACCGTCCCTGGTTTTCAATGAAGGAAATGTCGGGTGAGCGAAAGGCGCTATACGAAAATTCTCGTTGCTCAGCATAGCCCTGAGAATGGTTGCTGTGCCGAGCAAGGAGCCGTCTTGTACTTTGTGTCGCGCCGCAATCAGGCAAAAGAGCATGCCAAGCCGGCAGGGTTCTTCAGCGCGAGCGATCATCGGACCCGTTCAAAATTTGGGTGGGTGGCGGTGGTCAGTGAAGAGTTCTCGCTTGACGAATTTGTTGAACAGTTCGTCAACCGGCCGAGAGTCAAACTCGATGAGAGCGGCCGGTCGGTGGTTAGACAGCTACTGGACGCCATCGCTGAACTTCCTGAAGGTACCCCTGTTGGCGCCACCTATGTTGAGCGGGGTGTCGAACAGCGGACGATCCAGATCCTGTTTCATAAGGTGTTTTTTGCCCGGCGGAGAGATGTGAGTTGAAGCTGGGATGTAACCGGATTGACTTCACCGAATTCATGTCAGCGGCGCATTGGCAACGCCTGGACCTTCTGTTCGCGCAGTTTCATCGTTCGGTTGATTGGATGGCAAAGTGGGAGGTTTCAGCGACGGATCGTGACGTCCTTGGTCCGGCCCTTGCATGTTACTTGGGATTTCGGTGTATTGGATAGGTCCGTCAGTACCGCAGTCTGAAGTCCACCAAGATGCTGGAGCGGCTAGAAGGAGTTGATGCAGAAAATCGATCAGGCCGCCTGAGGTGCGCCGCCCTGAGAGGGAAGACTGCCCCGCAGGCGGCCTTCCCTCTCAGGGCTCATATCAACTTGGTCTGCATCCCATTTTTCTTTTTGCAGAACCTGACGTACACAATGTTGTTTCAGTTCGGAGTTGACATTCACAAGCGAACTCGTGCATTGGCGGAAGGGGCGCCTAGGGTATTTCGAGCTAACGCGGTCTGTTTCCTGCGAGGTCGGGGCTCGACGATCACGTAGGGGGCATCGCAATACATTGCCGACAGGAGCTGCTTGCTTTGGCCGCCGGTTCCCGCTCCGCGTTCACTTTTCATCACTCCGCCAATAATTGTAAGCTGACCCACCTGGAGTCGACATGTCCAAAGCTTGATCAATCTGGATAACATGGAGTGGTTGGCTTGTATCCGAAGCACTTTCAGCAGACTCCCATCCGACGATATGGCCGAGTAGTAGTGTTTCAGAAACTAAAATGGATACAGGACAATCCAGCGGGAGTTCAATACTGAGTGAAATCACAACAAGCCGTCCGTCCCTACGCTGTACCTCTCCCCATGCCGGCAGCACACCTCCCGACAATGGCTGCACTTTGGCGAACCGGTCCGAAGAAACCGACCTGTCGCGTTTGTTGCATGCAGCTACAGGGGACATGTTAGCAATTACCCTTCATGAAGCGATAGTTCGATGTTTCCGCCAGCAAGAGTTATCGTATCGCCTGCTCGTCAATCGATGCTACAAGTAAATGTCGTAATCGTACAGAGAATAAGCTTGATGTGGACAGGGGAGATGTCCCTGTTTCTTCGGGCGGATCATCTCGAAGATCCACCAGCGTCGCCTACAATTCTTCTTGGTTAGCAGGGTAGTTCATGCCAGCCTTGTCTCACTGAGACGAGCTCCGTCGCTGTCTAGCCGCGCCAACGGCTTCACCGCGTGGGAATAAGGGGCGGAACTGATCACGCGCTGATTTCAGGCTGAATGAGTAAAGCAACATGTACGAGGAGATGAACCGCATCTCCCCGTGGCCTATCAGGCTCCCGATTTCCCGCACCCTGCGGGTGAACCTCTTTGCTTTCTTCGCTTCCGCTCCTCCCCCATTATTTCTAGCCGTTCCCAACCTCTGCCCTCAATCCAACAGCCTGATTGAGGGTAATGCGGGCCACGAAGAGGAGGGGTCTGCGGGCAGCTACCGTCGCAAAGTGGCGTACATCGTAGTCCCGCCACCGCAACCAAAGAATCAGGGAAGGTACTCAATGACATCAAACGACAGCCCACCCATCTCCGCAAAAAAAATGGGGCCATTCTTTCGAATGACCCCGAGTTGAGGAGAGAACTGCAAACTACATTGGGTGGATCGGCGTTTAGTGGCCCAGGGTTTCGCTGGAGAACAGCGTGCGCGAGGACAGCCCGGAGTCGAGAATGAGACCCTGGTAGGCTTCGGACACACGGTTCGAACCGACGTCGCTGATGAAGGCGAAGCCGTGAGCGTACTGGAACTGGCACTGGGCAATCATGTAACCCTGGAAGCCCGGCGTCGCCGCGATTCCATAGTTACCGCCTGTCGACAGAACGGCCGTCAATTGCTTGCCAGCCGGAACCACTGCGGAGGTTTGGGCCGCAGGGGCTGCGCCACCGCCCGCGGTCTCTCCGAAGTAGTTCAGCTTGCAAGGGCCGCCCTGCGCTCCCGTTCCCAAGGGGTCGACAGAGGTGTTGCTGATGGCAACCCCGGAGTCAAATCCCTCTTGGTTACTCAAGAATACGAACAGCAGGTTTGTGGTGCAGGCGCTGATCGTGAAGATCGTCCGAGCCGAACTGGTGTCAGCGAAGCGCGGAAGCGGAGCCGAAGCGCTCTGCGTCGTCACGGTGCTCAAGGGCGCGAAGTTGCCGGCTACCGTGGCCGAGCCGAGGCCCGGCAGGTTGTTGGACGTGTTGGCAACGTAGGAAACGCCGATGCCAAATTCATAGGTCTGTGAGGTCAACGGATCGGCCTGCAGCACTTCCCACACGGCCATACCCGCACCGTTGTTCAGAGCGATCGGGGCCGTGGCCGCGCCGCTGTCGAAGGAGGAAGTGTTGGTGCCCGTGACGCGGGAGAAGGAACCGCCGCCGTTGACATCGGTCGTGATCAACCGGGCCATCGTCAGGGTCGAGCTCGTCGCCGCACGAACCGAGGTGATCGCCGGTCGGCTGGAGGTGCCGCAATCCGAGCAGGTCGACACCGGGTACAAGGAGGCGTACAGAGCCACACCAGCCGGAACGTTCGCGAAGCGAGCCATCAGGCGGGTGCCGTGATCGGCCAAGCCGGCCGCGGCCAAACCGTTGGCGCTGGAACCACTCACAATGGCGGGGGTCTGGTTCAGGAAACCGGATTCCGTATTGTAGATGGCGCCAGGAACGTTCTGGTTCACAGGCGTCGGCGAGGTGTCACCGTCAACATAAGCAGCGGCGTTGCGGCGCTTGAACGACGAGGCGAATCCTTCGGCGAACCGAACGATCGTGCCCATACCGTTGATCAGAGCCTTGCTGCTGTCAGTCGCGGCGGCAGAGTTAAAC
Organism: Acidobacteriota bacterium; assembly: GCA_947466555.1. Classification (GTDB taxonomy): domain Bacteria; phylum Acidobacteriota; class Terriglobia; order Bryobacterales; family Bryobacteraceae. The sequence goes on from CANIFK010000080.1 coordinate 8,503, forward strand.
GACACGCACTGCAGGTAGCTGTTCACAGCTTGGCGGGTGCTGAAGCTCAGGCCCGGCTGAATGAAGGCAACAGTCTGCTGCGGGTTGTTGATGGGGACCGAAGTCGTGCCGGTAACGGACACGAACATAACGATCTGCGTCGGGATGAGAGTGCTCGAAACGCCCAGCTGGTTCGCATTGGCGCGAATGTTCGTGATGCGGATCACGCGGGTGCCCAGTTCGCCCGGGGGGTCAATCGGGACACCCAACCACACGATTGAGTTCGTGCCCGCCTGGCGGCCTTGGAACACGTTCGGCGCCGAACCCGAAGCCGCATCGTAGTCCACACCGTCAGCGATGCCGTCGTTGCCGGCAATGTTGCTGCCCACGCCGGTCACCGAGCATCCACCGTTCTGCGAGCAGTAGCGCTGCGCCGCCGTACCGGGCTCGTCGATCATAAGCATCGCTTCGCTCCAAGGGTCGCTCGTCAGCCTGCTGGTGATGTTCGTGTTCAGGAATATTTGCACGTTGGCTTGAGGCACGGTCTCACCTGCCGGAGTCGGAACGCCACCGGTGCAGTTCAGCACCAGGTCACCCACCAGTTCCGCCATTCCTTCGGCGCGAACGATCGGCGGTACACCCGCATTGCTCACGCAGGAGAACGACCCCAGCGACCGGTTCAGGCGGACCTGGATGGTCGCCGTCGTATTGTTGTTGGACAGATTGGTCTCGCCATTGCCAGTCACCGAGCCCGTAGCCGTGAGCGACGCCGCTGCGTTGCGCGGTACGGTGCCTGACAGTGTGATCACTGGGTAGGAGGATCCCGCTGCCAAGGCATCACTGCGGGAGCAGGATAGATTTGTCCCCGCGACGGCGGCGTTACAATTCCACCCCGTGCCGTTTGCACTGACTTCACCCCACCCGGCGGGTACGGTTAAGGTCGCACCTACGAGTCCGGAGTGCGCCAGCGTACCCACGTTAGTTACTGTCAGCGAAAGACTGCCAGGCGTTCCCGCACTCAACGGATTCGGAGCGTTGCTAATGTTCACGCTGAGATCCGGAGCGCCGAATGTATAAAGAGTGTTCGCGGAATTTGTACCTCCTGGCGTCGTTACTAAAACGCTTGCCGTCCCCGCGGCGCCCGCCGGGGTGGTGGCCGTAATCGTCGTCGCATTCACCACCGTCACGTTCGTGGCCGCGGTGCCGCCGATGGTGACGGCTGTCGCACCCGTGAAGTCGGTACCCGTAATCGTTACCGATTGCCCACCCGCCAACGGACCCGAGGAGGGACTGATGGCGGTGACAGTTGTTACAGCCGCAGGAGGGTTAACAGTTAAGGTCGCTGATAGCAATACATTGTCAGCAGGCTCCCACTCTTGGGTAGGCTGAGCGGCTGGAGTATAAGTGAACCGATAAGAACCATTTTGTAATCCAGTAAAAGTTGCACCTTGCCAGCTAGTACTGGCCCGTGGCACATAGGAAATAAGCTGAGTTCCATCAGAGAAAAAGTAGTTCGTGCCAAGAACAAGTCCTGTCGGGAGCGAGTTCTGGAGTAAAGTGAAGGGAACTGTAGTAGGACCGTAGGTAGTTCCGTTTACGCCCTGGACGGTGATAGATCCTTCATTAAAGTTTGTTCCGATATGCCAATTGCCGTACCAAAAAGTGACTGATCCATTTCCGGAGTTCACATATCCAACAGAGTTTGTGTGCGCGAACGCTATTGTCGGCGCTCCAACGAGCGCCAACAATAGAGCCGCGAATGTTTTCGGGGGGAGAGGAATCATCAAAAATCCTTTGTGTTTTTTTAACTGTAAGGGCGATAGCCAGCGAAACGAATTGTGATTCGCAGAACATTTCGCACGAAGCGTCTGCGTTTAGTCGGCGGCGGCTACAGTGTCAGCACCAGTGAAAGCCGGACGGTTCAGTTATAGATTGAAGGTCATGAGTGACCCTCCTTGGGAAGATCGGTGCACATTCCAAGATCAAGACCAGTAGCACCGGTATTCATCACGAGGGTGCTGGTAGTCTTTTGAGCAAAAACTGATGTTGAACCCACTAAAGTGGGAAGGGGCCGGGGGAGTAAGCCTGTGGCGGACATCTTTTTAAGTGACCTCGAACCTGAGAGAATGTTTCGCTACTGGTGAAGCTGGAAAAACAGGACGCACCATCCGGTGTTGAGACTTTCACATGAACCGGAAGGCGACAATGCCAGAAGTGGGGAGCGAGAGAGACGGACAGTTAAAGCAGCCCTCGGTGACTGGTTGCGTGTCGCCACACTTCAAACGGCCGAATAGTGGTTCGCCCGAACGGAATGACGCTGCGGTTACAGCACTCCAGCTCATCATAGAATTGCAAGTGTGGATCGAGATGGAGTCATAGTGTGTTCCCCTGGAGAATCAAGGCCGCATAAACGAGAAAGTGCAGGGCATCGTGCTCGTCCCCGACATATTCAGCTAACTCACCGCGGAGACCCATCCCGAGGGCGGCGCTCAACAGATTCATTCCGTCTTTCCGCTGCATCTCCATCAAAAGGCCCGTCCTCGCTTGTTCCAGGAGGATGTCATACAGCGGGCCGTATCGGAGGCGGCAAGTACTTGCCCGTTTTTCGATGAGATTCGCGAGCTGTTCCATTGAAACTGAATCCTGTTCAATCAGTACCGTAGCACCCCTATTCATGGCCCGATGTGGTGTACGGCGAGCGCTATTATTCAGATACAGCATGCGTTTCACATCCTTGATTCTTGATCCGCCTCATTGCGTTACTCGGTGCTCTCCGAATCCCGAATCCGACGATTGCCATTTAGACCTCAAAATCCACACTACAAAGACTGGAGACAATACCTTGAATCGCGACCGACATCGTTCTCCTGCACCACACCTCCTCCGCAGTTATTGAATGAGGGTCCACGCCAATGAACCCCCATAACCGGTATAAAGAAGGTACGTTCCAAACCGATAGTTTGCTCCATTTTCTCAAGCGTCCTTAATGCAGTAAAGAGGGTGATGGCCCTGGTATCCATGCTCTCAATCTCTTGAAGGTGTGTGGCTGGAAGTCTCTATTGCGTTCTCTGGTGGACTGCCATCATGCGAGAAGCGGCGAAAGCCGCGGCGCGGCCAACGCGGCAGGACGGTGCCACTTTGCCCTCGAAATCGAGCGCATGTTCCCATGGCCGCGCCTTTGTGGCGGTTGCCGGGAAGAGTCTCGTCTGCAACTGCATGCCGGTCCATTCCGCGGGGATGGACCGGCCGACGACGCCGGTTTCGGCTCGTCGCAGGTACTCATGGAAGGTGCTGAGCGAATTTGAACAGCTTCGGGCGATCTGGCGCTGATCGAGGTCTAATTCAACTCAAAGTCGCAGGACTTCTTGTAAGCGTCCGGTGATGCTTTCAATTACCCACAATTCTGAAGCCTTGGAGGACAGTCGCCGGGTGAACGGAGGCCACCGGCGAAAGCGACGCTTAACGTCGAAGATTCAATGGGA
>CANIFK010000081.1 GCA_947466555.1 Acidobacteriota bacterium
GCTTCCCTCGCTGTTGGTGGTCGCCAGAGTAAACCCGACGCCCAACGACAGAAAGATGGCGGCAATTGCAAGAATCAACCGCCAATTGGCCCGAGTGTTCATGGACGTGCAGCAGTGACGGTGAGTAACGGCCCGTTGCTGGAAGTGTCACCAATCCGGATCACAAGAGGATACGTGCCCGGCTTGGTTTCCCGTGGAATCTGGATATTTGCCTGGCCGAGTGCGATCTGGCCCGGTGTCATACCCAGGAAGGCAATCGAAACCGGAGCGCCGTCCAGCGTCGCCGAGTACGGCAACGTCGGAATGGAAAGCGGGCTGCCGCTCGCCAGGCCGCCGGTGGGAACGGGATTGTTCAACGCGCCCTGCCCAGTGAAGTAGGCAATGATGTAATCGCCCGCGGGCACCCCGTTGTCGGCCGTGTTAACAGACACCGAACCGTCCGGAGCAACGTTCTGGGCTACAGCCCGGTTGTTGCCGAACACGAAGATTCCAGGGGCACTCGGCTGCACGGTAATCGGGAACGCCGCCGACGCCACGCCGTTTTGTTCAACGACGACCTGCGCGGTTCCGGCAGCTAAGCCATAAGGAAGCTGCGCGTTCAACTGCGTTCCCGGCGAAAGCGCGAACACCAGATACATCGGGATCGGCGTGCCGTTCACCAGTATGCGGAAGCCGCCGAGCGTAGTCGGCAGCGGGACCGTAGTGGCCGTGGCGTTCGCCGCAGCGGTCACGTTAACGTAAGCCGTAATCCAGGATCCGCCAGCGAGCGCCGGTAGGAAGCTCGCGCCATTCACAACAGCACTGACCACCGGCCCTTGCGCCGCCGCAGAGATCGTGAGCGCCGCCGTGGCCACGGGAAGCCCGGCCACCGTCGCGGTAACCGATCCACTGCCCGTCGTCGCCCCAAGGGTCACGGTAGTGGACGCGCGGCCCTGCGCATCTGTGGTCGCGCTTGCGGGGCTCACGCTGGCGCCCGTGGCCGCGAAAGTCACCACGGCATTGGCGACACCCGCACCCGCGGCATCCAAAACCTCCACGGTGAACGGTGTCGCCAGTCGCGCCGAAACTGTGCCCGCGCCAGAGAAGCCGGCAACCACGTTGATCCGTGCCGGCTGAGCCGGAATCTTGCCACCAAAATCAAATCTGGCGACGAAGCCATCGCCGCGCGGCCAACTCTGTCCAATGCCAGCCAGAGCCGACTGGGCGCCCGACGTCGTCCCCGCCAGCGAGGCAGACAGCGTATTCCCGCCAATATAAGGATTCCCGCCGGCATCAAGTGCAATCGCCGCGCCGGCATCGTCGCGGGTCCCGCCGTAAAAGCTGGAATAGGTAATCGCGCCCGTCGCGGAGAGCTGTGTCAGAAAAGCATCGCCAGTGTTGCGGGCGCGCTCCGGCAAGTTGAAGTTCGAATTCGGCGGAATCCCCTGACCGCCAAAACCACCGTTCGAAGCCTGAAGCGCGTCCGCCGATTTCGGGAAGTCGTTGGAAAGCGTGAACCCGGTTACAAAAGCGCTGCCTGCGCCATCAACGGCAATGCCCAACCCGCCCTCATCCCCTGCGCCGCCCAAATACGTGGAGTAGCCCAACGCGGTGCCCGTCGGATTCAGCTTGGCCACAAATGCGTCGCCGCCGTAGGAGGCGCCAATCGTACCAACGCCGCCGCTTCCGCGATAAGCCGACTGCGCCGCCCCGGAAGAGACAGGGAAATCAGTCGACAGCGTCCCACCAGTCACGTACGCCGCCCCGGCCGCGTCAGCGGCAATACCGGTCACGGCATCCATCCTCGCGCCACCCAGGAACGTAGTGTAGACCACCGAACCCTGCGAAGTCAGCTTCGCAACGAAGCCATCACCCGGCACCGTGCTGGTCCCATTGGTAATGGTCGGCACGCCCTTGAACGTACTCTGGAACGCGCCCGGCGTAACAGGAAAATCGCTGGACAGCGTAAGCCCGCCGACATAGATATTGTTCTGCGCATCAAGAGCAACGCAGCTCACCCCATCGCGGCCCGCGCCGCCGAAAAACGTAGAGTAGCTAAACGCCGAACCCGCCGCATTGATGATCGTGATGAACCCATCGCCGGCAATGCTGGGCCCGAAGTTCGGACCGGTGTTATTGGCGCCGCGATACACCCGGACCGCAGCCCCGGCCGTCGTGGGGAAATCGGATGACGTCGTCGCACCAACCACCACCGCGTTGCCACCGTTGTCCACCGCAATGCCCATCGCAAGGTCGTTCAACCCGCCGCCCAAGTACGTGGCATAAACCAGCTGATTACCGGCGGCGTTCAACTTCACGGCAAAACCATCACCCGGGTTATAGAATCCGTTGTCGTTCGTGAACCCCTTATAAACGCGCTGCGGCGCGGATGCGGAAACCGGAAAATTGGCCGACTGCGTGCTACCCGCGACATAAGCATTGCCCGCGGAATCAATGGCGATCGAAGTCGCCAAATCCTCGCCACTGCCCCCCAGATAGGTGGCATAAACCACGGCGGTTCCAGCCGGGTTTAATTTAGCGACAAACGCGTCGCCGAACTGGCCCTGCCGTTGTTCTGAATTGGACCCACCGTAAGAATTCTGGCTCCCGCCCTTTGCCGGGAAATTCGACGAAGCGGTGAAGCCCGTCATGTACACGCTACCGGCCGCGTCCACCTTAATGCTCGTCACGCCGTCGTTCAGCGTGCCGCCCATATAGCTGGCGTAGCTCAGGACAGGATCGATGATCAACTCGCGGTTGCGGTCATAAGCGCCCAGCGCCAACGCAACCTCCCCAGACTGCCGAATCACATACCGGCAAGCAACGGGCACACGCCCATTCGCAGCGTTCTGATAGGCCACCGGGCGATGCTGCAACAACTCACCAACAAGCAGGTCCCCCTCAGGAGAAAGCGCCGGCCGCGCGGAACCATCAAACGTCAGGCGGATCGCCGAAGGGTTCGCCCCCGCATGCACGCGAAAATCGTATTCAAGCCGGCTCTGGTTGCCGTAATAAACAACATCGATCCCCGGGTAGACACCCTGAAACTCGACCTGCCCAAACGTAGAAACACCCGTCCGCCACTTACTCGGATCGGAGCCGATAAAGTAATTGGAAGTCCCCGGCAACTTATTACTAACGCTGGCAACCGCCTTCGCGCTCGCGCCCGAAAAATGCAAGCGAATGGCCGCGGCCGGCCCCGATCGCTTACCCGCATGGACATCGACGCCGGTCGCTTGAACAGCCACATGCAAGCCGGCTCCACGAGCCAGATACTGCGCGGTTCCGGGGGCGGCTTCGAACGCGAGAGGCAAACTCGCGGTGTTGACCGAAGGCGCTCCAGCAGCGACAACGGACACGAATGCCGGCAAGAGCAAAAGGAAAGAACGGCTCATGGTGGGATCTCTTTTCGAAACGATAACCCAATAAAGTAGCACAACATACCCGTATTTCCAGGCGGATGTTGGAGCTTCGGCGCAGGATTCCGCAAGGAATCCGCGGCCTTGTCATCGCTCCTCCGGCGACATATACTTCCCTGGAATCGAAATGCAACTGAAGAAGGTAGATGTCGTCATCTGCGGTGGGGGCTGGACTGGCCTGGCTATCGCGAAGGAACTCGCCACCCGCACCAGCCTGGAGATCGTCGTCCTCGAACGCGGACCCGCCCGCTCCCTCGCCGAATACGCCAACAGCATGGACGAAGTCGATTACTCGCTCCGCCTGCGCATGATGCAGAACTCGGCCGAAGAGACGATGACCCATCGCCATACCAGCAAGGACACCGCCGCCCCCGTCCGCTCTCCTGGCCACGTCCGCATCGGCACCGGCACCGGCGGCTCCGGCGAGCACTGGGCCGGGTTCGCCTGCCGCTACCCCGAAGACACCTTTACCCTCAAAACCGCCCTGAAACAGCGCTTTGGCGATGCCCGCATGCCGGAAGGCCTCACCGCCCAGGATTGGACCGTCACCTGGAAAGACATTGAACCCTACTACACCAAGGTCGAAACGCTGCTCGGCATTGGCGGCAAAGCCGGAAACATCCAGGGCCGCCTCATTGAAGGCGGCAACATCTTCGAAGGCCCCCGTTCCAAGGAATTCCCCGTCGGCCCCCATCGCCAGTCCCTACCCATGACGGTCTTTGAAAAGGCCGCGAAGGCACTCGGCTACCATCCCTACATCACCCCTGCCGCCACCCTCCCCTTCGACTACAAAAACCCCGACGGCGTCTTCCGCCCCGGCTGCGCTTACTGCGGCTACTGCGGCCTCTACGGCTGCATGGTCAGCGCCAAAGCGCAGCCCACCAACGTCCTGCTCCCCGTCCTCCGCCGTAAGTCCAATTTCACCCTCCGCAACCACGCCTGGGTCCGCCGCATCCTCCACAAGGACGGCCGCGCCACCGGCGTCACTTACATGGACGAAAAAGGCCGCGAAGTCACCCAACCCGCCTCCATCGTTATCACCAGCGCCTTCCCCACCGGCAACACGCGCCTGCTGCTTCTCTCTCAAATCGGCACCCCCTACAACCCAGTCACCGGTGAAGGCACGCTTGGCCGCAACTTCACCCATCAAATGTCCGGCGGCACTGGCGCCCAGATCGTTTACGACAAACCCCTCCAAGGCTACGCCCGAGCCGGCGGCCAGGGCATGTCCTTCTCCGATTTCGACAGCTTCAACCGACTCGACCCCGACGCCGGCATCCTCCGCGGCGGCACCTTCGTCGGCGGTGGCGGCGGCTCCGGCCTTCCCATCTCCTCCTTCGGCAACATCCCCGCCGGCGAGGTCTCCCGCAACTGGGGCGCCGAATGGAAGAAGGCGTCCCTCAAATATCACGACCGCATCGGCGGCGGCGCCCGCTTCGAAGCCGAACACTTACCCTACAAACAAAACTATCTCGACTTAGACCCCACTTACACCGATAAATGGGGCGACCCTCTTCTCCGCACCACCATCGATTGGACCGATCACGAAATGCGCATGCGCGCCTTCGCCACCAAGATCGCCGATCAAATGACCAAGGAAATGGCCTCCATCGCCGGCGGCCGGCTCGTCCAAAGCTCGGGCCGCGGCGATGGCCGCCGCTCCGGCCGCTACCAAACCGCCGCCTACGCCACCACCCATCTCCACGGCGGCGCCATCATGAGCGACACGCCCGCCGATGGCGTCGTCAACACCTTCAACCAGCATTGGAACATGCCAAACCTCTGGGTCATCGGCGCCTCCGCCTTCCCCCACGCCGGCACCACCAACCCCACCCTCACCGCTCTCGCCTTCACCCTCCGCGCCGCCGACGCCCTCATCGACAAATACCTCAAGCACCCCGGAGCCCTCGCATGAAACGCCGCGAATTCATCATCCTCCCCGCCAGCGCGCTGCTCCTCAAAGCCCAGCAAAAAGTCCCGCTCCGCTTCTTCACCGCCGAAGAGGCCAAAGCCGTCTCCGCCGCAGCCGAACGCATCCTCCCCGCCGACGCCGAAACCCCAGGCGCCACCGACGCCGCCGTCGTCATCTACATCGATCGCCAACTCGCCGGCCCCCACGGCCGCGACAAATACCGCTACACCAAAGGCCCCTGGGTCAAGAGCGTCCCCGAGCACGGCAACCAGGACAAGGCCACGCCCCAGCAGATCTACCGCGAAGGCATCCCCACCCTCGGCCCCGATTTCGCCGCCCAGTCACCCGAGGAACAGGACCGCCGCCTCACCGCCATCGAAAAGTCCCCCTTCTTCGCCCAACTCCGCGCCCACACCATCGAGGGCATGTTCTGCGATCCGCTCCACGGTGGCAACGCCAACATGGTCGGGTGGAAGATGATCAACTTCCCCGGCCCCGTCATGAGCTACCGCCTGGATATCGAACTGACCGCCAAACGCACCCCAAAGAGTCTCGAACAAATCGCCGGCCGCAAGATCAAGGGCTGGGAAGACGAAGCCTGAGCAAAGGACCCCGTATGACCAAAGCCATAGCACTCGCCGCGCTGGTAATCCTCACCGCCAGCGCCCAGAAAAAGCCAGAAGTGGTATCCCAAACCGTCTGGTCCCCCAAAGCCACCAAACTGCCCGGCTGGACCGGCCCGCACAAGCCCCACACCAAACTCGCCGAAGTCCTCGCCGCCCACAAAGGCCAGGCCAACTGGTCCCACCTCGTCGTCGATGACGAACACCTCAACGCCCAATACATCCAAATGGCTCCCGGCGCGTCCACCCGCCGCCGCATGCACCCCGACACCCGCGAATGGTGGGTCATCCAGGCCGGCCAGATCCGTTTCACCATCGATGGCCAGGAGCCCTTCGTCGCCAGGAAAGGCTACCTCGTCCAGGTCCCCTACCGGACTTTCTACAAGATGGAAACCGTCGGCACCGAACCGTCCCTGCGCTTTGAAGTCAACATCGCCAAAGCAAAAACCCAATACCCCTCCGACGAAAAACCGCCCGACGTTCCCGGCTATGAATTCCTGAAAACCACCGTCGCCGGCCAGGGCAAATACGAAGGCGGCAACCGCCCCTACATCGACTTCGCCAACGTCGTCAACGGCACCGAATCCCAGCGTCGCTTCATCGCCGACGACCGCGCCGTCTCCAACATCATCTTCGGCGACGTCGCCAAACTCCCCCCCGCCAAGGACTCCGACAAAGGCCACTTCCACCCCGAATGCGCTGAATTCTGGGTCGTCCTCCTCGGCACCATCGAATACAAGATGGAAGGCGCCGGCATGATCTACGCCACCGAAGGCGACATCGTCTACGCCCCGCGCATGCACTGGCACCGGCCCCGCTTCGGCGGCACGGGCAACTCCGCCCGCCTCGCCATGAACGGCTACCAGGACATCTCGCACCTCTTCGAAGCCCACTAGAAACCCTCGCTTCTCGGCAGAAGGGCGAAGGCAAAACCAAACTGTCATGCAGCGCAAATCGCGGCGAAACATACGCCCGCTACGCTGTCCTGCATGAAGTTACTCGCCCTCGCCCTGGCCACCTTCGCCCTCTACGCCCAATCCAACGCCACCGATGCCGCCCTTAACGGCTACATCCGCGACGAATCCGGCGCCTCCATCCCAGCGGCAAAAATCACCGCCCGCAGCCGCGGCACCAACACCGAATTCCCCATCCTCGCCAACCAGGACGGCTACTTCCGGTTCCCCCTCCTCCGCGTCGGCGAATACGACCTCCGCGCCTCCGCCCCCGGCTTCTCCGACTATCAGCAAACCGGCATCCGTCTCACCGTCGGCCAGCAGGCCCGCATCGATATCATCCTCAAAGTCGGCACCGCGGCCGAATCCGTCACCGTCAATGCCGACGCCGCTCTCGTCTCCGTCTCCGGCGACGTCGCCCAGGGCGAAGTCCTCAACGAAAAGGCCGTCCGCACCCTCCCCATCACCTCCCGTAACGTCTACAACTTCCATCTCTTGGGCCCTGGCGTAAAGGGCATCCCCTCCACCGGCTTCGGCACCACGCAGTTCACCTTCGGCGGCCACTCCCGCTCCACCTGGACCGTCGACGGTCTCGACAACTCCCAACGCCGCACCAATCGCCAAATTCGTCTCGTCATCTCGACGCCCGAATCTGTCCAGGAAATGCAGGTCCTCTCGGGCGCCTACTCCGCGGAATTCGGCCGCGCCGCCGGCGGCATCATCAACGTCATCAGCCGCTCCGGCTCCAATGAACTCCACGGTTCCGGCATGGGCCTCTACCGTCCGCTCGCCACCTCCGCCCGCTCCCCGCTCGCCGCCAAGAAGGCCGAACAATCCTGGTGGATGGTCGCCGGCAACCTCTCCGGCACGCTGAAGAAAGACCGCCTCTTCTTCTTCATCAACGACGAATACAACCCGCTCAAAACCCCCGCCCCCGTCACCATCCTCCCCGAAGCCGCCAAGGCGCTCAACCTCCCCGCCTCCGACCTCGTCGACTCTCCCTTCGGCGAAACATTCCACACCCCCAGCGCCAAACTCAACTTCATCATCAACTCCAAAAACTCCGGCTTCCTCCGCTACAACCGCTTCACCAACGATCAACCCGGTGGCGGCGGCGCCCTCACCACCATCTCCCGATCTCTCTCCTTCGAAGACCGCATGAACGGCGGCGCCGGCCAGTTGGCCACCGTCATATCCCCCACCCTGCTGAACGAACTCCGCTTCGGCATCAACCGCCGCGCCGAAACGCGCGACACCTACGTTCCCGGCGAACCGAACGGCGCCCAGGTCAATATCACCGGCGTCGCCAGCTTCGGCGTCAACCCGCTCGCCGGCTCCGGCTCGGTCGAAACCTCCACCCAGGTCATCGATAACCTCACCTGGTCCCACGGCCGCCACACCATCAAAACCGGCGTCGATTACCAGACCACCGGCTTCCAAATCACCGCCGCGCTCAACCGCCTCTTCACCTTCGGCGGCCTGCCCGCCGCCGCCGGCCGCGCCGCCGTCACCCCGCTCGATCAATACCTCCGCACCGTCGCCCGGACCATCGACCCCTCCACCAGCCGCCCCTACACCTACACCCAACTCGCCCAGGATCTCGGTGAAAACTCCGTCCCTCTCCGCTACCACTTCGTCAACTTCTTCGCGCAGGACGAGTTCCGCATCCACCCTCGCCTCACCCTCAACTTCGGCATCCGTTACGAAGCCGTTCTCAACCCCATTCTCGACGACAAGGCGCCATACGAACTCTCCCGCCGCGTCCGTAACGACATGAACAACTGGGCCCCGCGCTTCGGCTTCTCCTGGTCCCCCATGCGCGACAACAAAACCGTTCTCCGCGGCGGCTACGGCATCTTCTTCGATAACCCCAGCCTCGGCACCTCCGCCAACGGCGCGCTCGTCAACGGCCGCCGCGTGCTCAGCTACACCATCCCCGGAACCGACGCCCGCTCCCCCCTCTACCCCAACCTCCTCGCCTCCGCCGATCCGACGTTCCAAACCCCGCCCAACATCACCGCCTTCGCCAAAGACTATCAAGTCATGTACGGCCACAACGCCAGCCTCCAGCTCCAGCGCCAGATCCTCAAAGACGTTGCCGTCAACGTCCAATACGGCTACTGGGGCCACCGCTTCGCCCCCTACACACGCGACATCAACATCAGCGCCCCGGCCGGCTTCCTCGCCGATGGCCGCCCCGTCTTCCGCGGCACCGCCGGTCGCCCCGACTCCCGCTTCCGCGCCATCAACCTCACCGAATCCGGCGCCAACAACAACTACCACGCCTTCGATCTCACCCTCACCAAACGCTTCAGCCAGGGCCTCCAACTCTCCACCACCTGGAGCTGGTCCCACGCCATCGCCGAAGGCGACCTCGAAGGCGGCGCCCTCACCGACCCCACCAATCGTCTCCGCGATCGTGGCAACGCCAACGCCGACGTCCGCCACAACTGGGTCATGCAGGGCCTCTGGGCGCCCAAATACTTCTACGGCTTTGAACTCTCCTCCGTCGTCTTCTTCAACTCCGGCTACATGATCAACCCCCTCTCCGGCACCGATCTCAACAACGACCTCGTCCTCAACGACCGTCTCCCCTTCCGCTCCCGCAACTCCTTCACCGGCCCCGGTTTCTTCCAAATCGATTTCCGCCTCACCCGCCGCATCAAGGTTGCCGAACACCACTTCCTGGAACTCATCGCCGAATCGGAAAACCTCACCAACCATCTCAACGCCGCCTGCTCCATCACCGGCTGCACCGGCGCCGTCGTCAACCGCGATGGCGCCGCCGATTTCGGCCGCGTAACCTCCACCCGCGCCGGCCGCAACTTCCAATTCGGCATGAGGTACTCGTTCTAATGCGCCGCACAATTCTCCTCCTCCTCGCCCTCGCCAACGCCTATAGCTGGGGCATCCGCGGTCACAACGCCGTCAACCGCTCCGCCGTCCAAACGCTCCCCGCCGACGGCCCCGTGTTCCTCAAGGCGCATGAAGACTGGATCGCCTATCTCGCCATCATCCCCGATAGCTGGCGCAGCCCCTCCGAACCGGCCCTCAAGATTCTCGAAGACCCCAACCACGGCTGGTTCAAGGAGCAGTTCGCCATGCTCCCGGCCATCCCCCGCTCCCGCTACGAATTCGTCCTCGCCCTCTACGAGGCGCAAAAGAAGCAGTCCGCCGAAGCCGGCAACCAAACCAACGTCCGCTGGACCGGAACCCTTCCCTACGCCGCCCAGGAGAACTTCGAGCGCATGCGCGCCGCCATGCGCCGCTACCGCGCCATGAAGTCCGGTGGCCAGGATACGAAGTTCGTCGAACTCGAAATCGCTCAATACATGGGCCGCCTCGGCCACTACACCGCCGATGGCGCGCAACCCCTCCACGACACCATCCACCACGACGGCTGGTCCGGCCCCAACCCCAAGGACTTCACCCGCGAACCCCGCATCCACGGCCGCATGGAGTCCCAGTTTGTCGACCTCATCGAGCTCAAAACCGAAAACGTTCGCAAGCAGGTCGCGGAGCCCAAACGCCTCAAAGACCCCTTCGTCGCCATCCTCGATCATCTCGACACCGCCGCCACCTTCGTCGACGAAGTCTACGCCCTAGACAAGGCCGGCGCCTGGGCCGATAAGGATCACAAACGCGCCAGCGAACTGGTCCACGAACGCCTCGCCGCCGGCGCCGCCCTGCTCCGGGATTTGACCTACACCGCCTGGCTCGAAAGCGACACGCCCTTCAACTTCACTCGCGGCAACAACCCCATCGACCCTAAGAATCCCAATTACAACCCCGCCACCGGCTCCGCCCCTCCCGGCCCAGCCGTCCCGCAAAAGAAATGAAGTGGCTCCTCGTCCTAACCCTGGCCCTAACGGCGGCCGCCCAACCAGTCCGCGAGAAAAACTTCCACGTCCTCACCGTGCTGGAACAACATGCGCCGAACGACGCACGGCTCACCCAAATCGCCACCGCCAAACGCGCCGTCCTCCGCGCATCCACCAACATAATCGAGTCCATGCGCTGGACCCCGCAGGAGATCGCTACCGTCAGCGAGGTCCTCTCCTCGGTCACCACCGCCAATGAGCCTCTCCGCAAAAGCCGCATGTACGGCGACTCGCCCAACCTCGTAAAAGCCTGGCAGCAGGCCGCCGCAGCCATGAATCGGATCTACGACGTCTACGGTCTCGGCAAACCGCCCCGATATCCCGAAATCGATTCCATTTCCTTCGACGTCAAAGCCCCCACCTTCCCCCGCATGCTGGCCATGATCCAGACCGTGCTGGCCGATGAACCCGACGGCCATCCGCTCTTCTTCCACGCCCCGCTCCGCTTCGCCCTGGAACTCCTCCGCGCCAACTGGCGCGACGAAGCCGGCCGCTTCGAACCCTTAGAACAAGGCGAAAACAAGGCGGTCGTTGACGCCATCAAAACCACCAACTGGGACGAATTCAAATACGCCGCCATCGTCGTCCCCGGCTCCGGCACGGACCGTCCCAACCAGGCCATGTCCCCCTGGGGCAAAGCCCGCGTCACCCTCGCCGCCCGCCGCTTCAAGGCCGGTCTCGCGCCCTTCATCATCGTCTCCGGCGGCTACGTCCACCCCAACCAAACGCCCTTCTGCGAAGCCCTCGAAATGAAGAAGGCGCTCATCGCCGAATACGCCATCCCCGCCGCCGCTATCCTCATCGAACCCCACGCCCGCCATACAACAACCAATCTCCGCAACGCCGCCCGTCTTCTCTATCGCTACGGCTTCCCAGACGCCAAGCCCTCTCTCATCACCACCGATCAAGGCCAAAGCGCCTACATCGAAGCGCCCACTTTCGCCCAGCGCTGCCAGTCCGAACTCGGCTACCTGCCCTATGACCGCCTGAAGCGCATCTCCCCATTCGATCTCGAATTCCACCCCCGCCCCCAATCGCTCCGCGTCGATCCCATCGACCCTCTCGACCCGTAAAACCAGTCCGACATATACTCCTAACCCAATATTCATCCCACCGA
>CANIFK010000082.1 GCA_947466555.1 Acidobacteriota bacterium
AGCTGAATCCAGCCGTTGTTCACCAGATTTCGCAGGTCCGCGTTGGCGAGCACAATCCGGTCAATCCGCTCCCGCGGCGCCTCCACAAACACCTGCAACCGCAACGGTTCGTGCACCCATCGGGCTCCATCGTGTAGCGACTGCAGGGGCAGCCCCGTTCTGAGATCTCCGCCATTCCCTTCCCAAACACCAAACGTCCCCACAATGTTGTGTAAAGTTTTGTTCCCGCTACCAAAAACCGGGTTGTTCACCGTCGAGCCGTAGTATTGCAGGTTAATCCAACTCGCCACGATGACCGGCGCGGTAAGGATCAGCGTCAGCACGGAACCATCCTTGTCCGCCTTCGCATCGTAGTCATGAAGAAAGGCTCGGCCCTCCAAATCCAAATGCCGCGTACGCGCTCTGGGCGCCGCAATGAACGCCGCGTTTCTCGCCAACCCCCACTCCGGACGGACCTCGGACCAGTCCCTGCTCCGCCGCCTCACATCCACCTCTACTTCCGCCGCACCGACGTCCCCATTGCGTGCGATCCGCGCCCGTTCGGAGGCGGCCCGCAGCCAGGACACGACTCGGGCCCGGTCCTGTTCCCGCATCCCCTCGCTGTCCAATAACTCCACCTCGTCGGTCGTCGTGATATGCAATCCCGCAATAAAAACAGTATCGGCGGGAATCGAAATCTCCCGTGCCTGCAGCCCCTCCCGGACCTCTGGATCGTTGAACAGCGCCGCCGCGAACCGCGCGTTGATATCTCCCTTATGGCCCCCGCAAGCACCACAGTCGAGCCCGGCGGCGTACGGGTTGTTCTCGGTGGCGCTACCGTGGCCACAGAGCAATACCGTCGGCGCCAGGTCCTCCGCGCGAAGGCTCATATTCTTCAACGCGCCCGCCGCCAGATCCACCCGCGCCTCAATCGGAATCGTCCATTGCAGCGCTGGCTTCTCTCTGTGCGCCGTTCCCCCGCGCAAGACGCGCCGAAGCAGCTTCATTGCAAACCAGGCGCCCGTGATTTCGACCGTCGGGAAACAGGCCACCGCGGAGCGCTTCATCGCCTCCCATATCTCCCGCCACCGGCTTTCGTTGGCTCGTGCCTGCAACATGTGCGATGGCTGCAACAGAACCGGGCACAGAGCTTTTTTTCCAAACGCGATCGGCATTCCGAAGAAACCCGCAAACCCGATTGTTTGAATCTCCTCCGACTGGGCCTCCAGCGCCCGCCGGTAAACTTCGGAGCGGACGTCAATGCAGAAGACCGCCTGCAGGGCCTTTCGTCCACCCGTCGACGCTGGCGCCGAAGCACCCAATTGCTCCGTTAGCCGGCTGCGGTAGGCGTGCTCCAGTGCTGCCTGTGCAACGCATTTGGCGCCGGTCGATCCCGCTTCCGTAGCCGGTCCCGGCGCGCAACGCCACCCATCGGCCAGCCGCAACAGTGCCACATCATACGCCAGCCGGATTGCCAGCAACTGCCGAACCACGCAATCCCCGCTCGCTTGCCTGTCCTGATAGGCCCCATAGGCGCTCCACCCGAACACGCTCATCAACTCGCGATGCAGGAAATCAACTTCCGCCTCAGCGGGGATCCCCAAGGACTCCAACGCATGGCGCACCATCTCCACGGGGTTCTCGGGTAGTTCCGCCACGAACTGCCGGAAGCCCGTCAGTCCTTGCACCTCCGGGTTCGCGTCGCACTTCGCCATTCGCTTCCAGGCCGAATAGAGCGATAACTCCCGGCCCGGCATCTCCCAAGTGCTCTGCCCCTCATCGAAGTACGAGCCGCACCACTTGGAGATCTCGTCGGTGATAAACGCCGCCCACACCGTGCCCTTTTGTAGGTCCAGCCAATCGGCTACTGTCACTATGGAGCCTGTCGCTTCCTCATGCCGGAGTTGCTCGGACAACATCGCGATCCCAACCCCGGACACGGCGTCAACATCGGATGATCGGATTCTGCCGAGCCGCACCTGTTCCAGGTAGTAGGCGGAGTCCATCAATAGCCCACCCTTGGTCACGCGCTCCATGAGCGCCGCAGCCTCCTCGAACGGCATGTCCGCCAGGCCCAGGAACGGATTGACAGCGACGAAGCTCTGCAGCGGCCAGAGCGGGGGAATGCGCCCACAAGCAGTCTCGATCGAGTTCTCTCGCATTGCAGTCGTCATTTAGTACGCTCCCTTGGTATTCCGAATGGGCCAGACCGCCGCGGTGAGCCGGTTGGCAATTGTATTGATGTAGAAGCCATTCCGCGCGTGGGCATAGAGACCCCGGCCGGGCCTGGTATTCGCAATCCATGTCAGCTGCGTCTGTGCGGTGGCGAGTAAGAGGAAGAGCCCGAGGATGGGAATGGCTGTCCATGTCGGCGCGCCATGCATGGGTGTCACCAGGAACAATGCCGAGCGTTCCAACCCCAAATAGGCGACGCTGACAAGCGCCGTTCCTGGCAGCATCAGATACATCACCCTGGATCCCCACGCCGTACTCAATAGATGTCCGGCGGCCAGAATCAAAATCCCGGTGACTGCCGGCCGCTCGCCCGGATCCACCCCGGTCCAAGCCGCCATCGGAAGCGCGATGCAAGCTGCAATCGCAAGCGATGTTGCAAAGATCGCCAACGGCGTGTCCTTACGCTGCTTTTGGGGCCGGTCCAGCGCGACGCTGCCCGAGGAAAGGAAGGAATATGCCTTGTAGAAGGAGTGCGCCACCATGTGCAACAGCACCAGGTGGAACGCTCCCAGTCCACACTCCAGCATCATGAATCCCATCTGGGCGACCGTGGAAAACGCCAGGCAGCGCTTCACGCTCGCCTGCGTCAACATTACCGTCGACGCGAAGACCGCCGTGAACGCCCCGGCCAGACTCAATACATCCATCGCAGGAGCGGACAGCGAGATGAGCGGGCTCAACCGGATCACCAGAATCCCGCCCGCGTTAATTACACCGGCGTGCATCAGCGCCGACACCGGTGTTGGCGTTTCCATCGTGTCGGGGAGCCACGAGTGGAATGGGAACTGCGCTGACTTCAGCAGGGCCGCAAAGACCAGAAGTCCGCAAATCCAGTGCACACTCGTCGAGGGCGTGCCGCGCATCTGTTCAGCGGCACGGAACAACTCAGCGAAGTCCCACGTTCCGAACTGTTGGTACGTCAGCGCCAAAACGGCCGCCAGGCAAACATCGCCTAAGCGGCTGATCAGGAACTTCTTCCGGGCCGCCATCCGCGCGCCGGGCCGATCCCGGTAGAACTGCAGCAACTGGTGCAGACACAGACTTGTCGCGCACCATGCCAGTGCGAAGGTGAAAAGGTTGGAGGTAAGGACCAAAGAGAAGACGGATGCTCCTGTGGCGCATAGCCAGCCCAGAAACCGTGCTTGTCCCGGATCGCCGTTCAAGTAGCGGACCGAGTAGCGGCAGACCACGGCGAACAGGCCCGTCGTCAGCAGCAACAGCGTGGCCGTCACCCGGTCCAGCGCGGCGGTTGCCACCACGGCGCCGGCAAGGCAAAGGATTGCGAATATCTGGCTGGCGATGGCCGCTGATCGTCCGGGGCGATGCGATAGGGCTATGGATGGACTCATTAGTCCCAGCGTAGCCAGTGGCCAATGGTTTGATCCAATATATCTTTTATAGACGAACGTTCTGCTTAATATATGAATAGAATGTTTTTAAACTATCACCATTTGCGGTACTTCTGGGCCATTGCGCAGGAAGGTGGCCTTACAAAAGCGGCTACCCGCCTCAATGTCTCCCAATCGGCGCTCAGTATCCAACTCCGCCAGCTCGAATTGGAATTGGGACACCCTCTGTTTGTCCGGAAGAATCGCCAATTAGTCCTCACCGAGGCGGGCCATGTCGCGCTCCAATACGCCAACTCCATCTTTCGAACCGGTGAAGAGTTGATCGATACCCTTCAACACCGCTCGCACAAAGCACGGCAGATTCTGCGCATCGGCGCCGTGGCCACGCTGTCACGCAACTTCCAATGGGAGTTTCTCAAAACACTTCGACAGCGGCGTGACGTGGAACTCGTCCTGCGCTCCGGTAGTTTGCGGGACCTCATGATGCAACTCCACAATCACGCCGTCGATGTCGTCCTGTCGAACCAGGCACTTCCCCGCGATGCCGAGACGAGCCATCAGAGCCACCTTCTCGACGAACAGGCCGTCAGCCTTGTCTCACGCCCCGATCCGAAGGCGCTGCCATTCCAATTCCCGGAAGACCTCCGAACGCTACGACTCCTCCTTCCAAGCCTTGAGAGCGACGTTCGCGCATCCTTCGATCTCATCCTCGATCAAGCCGGCATCCGCCCCATCATCGCCGCGGAAGTGGACGACATGGCCATGCTCCGCGTTCTGGTCATGCATACAAAGTCCGTCGCGCTGGTTCCGAAGGTAGTCGTTCGCGATGAGCTCCGCGCCGGTACTCTCGTAGAGCGTTACCGGTTCCCAGCGCTCAAGGAATCCTTCTATGCCATCACACCCAGCCGCACATTCCCCAATCCGCTCGTTCGGGAACTGATTGCCCATGCAACCCGCTCCCGCTGACGCTACAGTTGCGCCATGGAATACCGGTGAATGTTGCCGCCTCGCACGGCTCCTTCCCGCTCACTGATCAGCGCACCCTGCGTAACGCCGGCCAACTCCATCCACCGCCGCAACCGCGCCACCTCGTGCGGCGTCGCCGCTTCGGCGATGCTGACCGGCATCGACGCCGCCCCCTCACGCTGGAGGATCAGCGGAATTTCAAATCCGTTGGAGTCCCGCCAAAAGCGAAGGTCAGTCGCCTCTCCCGCATGCTTTGCGTTGCGAAAGATCTCGGAAATCACACGGCTCTCAAATGGGCCGCCATCCAGGAAGTGGATCTTGGGCCGGCGGATTAACCGGCGTCCGCCGTCGAAATCCGCCGCCGCCAGACGCAGCGTCAGGAAACACGTGTCGAGAACTTCGATCCATCGCCCCACGGTACTGTGGGAAACCCCGCTCTCTTCGGCCATCGCCTGCTGATCCATCACGCCGCCACTCTGCCCTCTCGCCACCTCCAGGAATCGCTCAAAACGATCCATATCGTGAACGCTAACCAGCTCCCGAACGTCGGTCTCCAGAAATCGCCGTGGCGGAATCCACATCGGATATGGCGCCATCGCCATTGGCTTCGCCGGGACAAAGCGTCCCAACATCTCCAGCGACAATGCCGTACGTCTCTGCCGCTCGGCCCCGGTTGGCGGGTGAAGTTCGAAGGTCGGTATCGGTAAGCGCAGACGGCGTGAACTGGCGAAGACGATCGATGTGGGTGCCGGATGGCTTATCAGAAACGACACCAGTTCCGGCGCCCGGTGCAGGTCATCCACGATTGCCGGCCCTCGGAATCTAGCAAGAAATCCGCCGGGACCTTGGCGTGCGCGTGCCCGGTCGGCGGCGTCGTCCAGGGATGCGTAGGTATGTCCTGGGAACTCCCGCCGCAAAAGCGTAGTCTTGCCCGCGCCGCGCGGACCCTGCACCAGAACGGCCTCATGGCTGTAGGCCGAGCGGTGTAGCGGTACGGAGAGATGCCGATGCAGCATGTAGAATAAGTATAAAAAAACGAAAGAACATACATGTAATGGGTTAGCGAAGCTGAAAAGGCGCCGTTTTCATTGCTCCTCCCGTGCCAGGCTTTCTAACCTGAAAGCCATACATGTCCATCAAAATTGCCCCCGCAAAAGGAAAACTCGGCATTCTCACGCCGGGCATCGGCGCTGTCGCCACCACGTTCATGGCCGGTGTGGAAGCCGTGAAGAAGGGACTCGGGGAGCCCGTCGGCTCGCTCACCCAGCTTGGTACCGTTCGCCTCGGAAAACGCACCGACAACAATGTCCCCAAGATCAAGGACTTTGTGCCCTTGGCCGGCTTGAACCAATTGGTGTTCGGCGGCTGGGACATCTTCGAGGACAACGCCTACGAAGCCGCCGCCAACGCCCGCGTTCTGCAACCCGAACTGCTCCGCAAGGTGAAGCCAAATCTGCAGAAGATCAAGCCCATGAAGGCTGTGTTCGACAAGAACTACGTCAAGCGGATTGATGGACCCAACGTCAAGACAAAGGGCTCCCTCCGCGACAAAGCCGAAGAGCTCATGGTGGACATGCAGACCTTCAAGGAGACGAACGGCTGCGACCGTCTCGTCATGATCTGGTGCGGCTCCACGGAAGTATTTCACAAACCCGCCAAGGTTCATCAAACCCTCGAATCCTTCGAAAAGGGCCTCGCCAAGAACGATCCCGACATCGCCCCCAGCCAGGTCTACGCCTACGCCGCGCTCATGTCCGGCGTGCCGTTTGCCAACGGCGCTCCCAATCTCACTCACGACATCCCGGCCCTGCTCGACCTCGCTCGCGATCGCAGTCTCCCCGTCTGCGGCAAGGACTTCAAAACCGGCCAGACGTACATGAAGACTCTCCTCGCCCCCGGCCTCAAAGCCCGCATGCTCGGCTGCAACGGTTGGTTCTCAACCAACATCCTTGGCAACCGCGACGGCGAAGTTCTCGAAGATCCTGGCTCCTTCAAAACCAAGGAAGAAACCAAGCTCAGCGTCCTCGATCAGATCCTCCAGCCCAACCTCTACCCCGAGCTCTACAAGGACCTCTATCACGCCGTCCGCATCAACTACTACCCCCCGCGCGGCGACGAAAAAGAAGGTTGGGACAACATCGACATCTTCGGCTGGCTCGGCTATCCCATGCAGATCAAGATCGACTTCCTCTGCCGAGACTCCATCCTCGCCGCCCCCCTCGTGCTCGACCTCGTTCTCTTCCTCGACCTCGCCCACCGCGCCGGCATGAAGGGCGTCCAGGAGTGGCTCAGCTTCTACTTCAAAGCCCCCATGACCGCCCCCGGCCTCTACCCCGAACACGACATCTTCATCCAGTTAATGAAGCTGAAAAACACCCTCCGCTGGATGCGCGGCGAAGACCTCATCACGCACCTCGGCCTGGAGTACTACGACTAACGCGCCAACGAAAACCGGTGCACCGGTTCCAATCCGTCAATCTCGGTTTCCGCGCGGCCCATCTTCCACGAATACATCCGGAAGTCCATCCGGTCGCGTGTGAAATCGATGATCGTGAATCCGTTGTGTTCCAACGGCGCCAGGGTCTCCTTCACTTCCAATCCCGTGGCCACCATCGGCGGCGTTCCGCGCGCTGCCGATGGCCAGCCGCGCGGCCCCGTCGAAACCGGCCCGGTCAACACCGAATGCACCGGATTCCCGCGCAGGTCCAGCCGTCCGTTCCGTGCGATCGCCCCATGCGCCAGCGCATGCAAATCCCCGCTCAGAAACACCGCCAACCGGTCGGATTGCGAACTCGCCGTCAACAATCGATCGTGTTGCGATCGCCATCCCTCCTGCCAGAAGTACTTCACTTTCGCCACGCCCAATCGCCCGTTGTCGTCCAACACATCCGGATACCACTCGCCCCATTTGCCCGCGCTCCAGCCGATCGGCATCGACGGCACGTTCACCACATGCCGCGCCGGCGAACTGGCCATCCGACGCAACAGCCACTCTTCCGTATTGTCCGGAACCAGTCGCGCATGCGGCCCCTGCAACGTCTGAAACCGCCGGCAGTCATAGAGCAACAACTCCGCCAGCCTGCCCACGCGCAACGTCCCGTAGCACTCACTCAACCCGCTCGCGCGATCCCCAGCGCTCGCCCCCGCCAGTCCCGCCGGCCTGTCCGCATTCGGCAAGTGCTCCGGGAAATACAAATGCTGGGTGGCCCGCGCCAGCCGCATCATGAAGTCATCGGGAGGAAACGAAATGCCCGTCGCAATCGCCTCGTCGTTCTCGAAGTAGTCGTGGTCGTCCTGTATGAAGTGCGTCGGCGTCGACCGGAACAACGTCCCATACAACTCCGCGATCTGCCGGTCCACCGCGCGCTTCAGGATCGTCTCATTCCGCGTCCCAATCACCGGCAACGAACGGTCAAAGTCATCGCCCATCAGCGCCCGCGCCCACGGCTGTTGCCCGATCGGCAGCCGCCCCGTCCCCCGCCCATAGCGAAGGTCCCAATACACGTGATCGCCAATCGCCACCATCGCATCCGGCTTTTCGCGTAAGGCGCGCATGAATAGCGCCCGCCGCGCCGGAATGCTCACCCAATAGGGGTTCTGCGTCCCCTCAATCGTCATCGCGTCATGCCCGCCGGCGCACGTATACACCAACAGCCGAAACTGCTCCACCGTCGCATCCGGCGGCGCGAACGTCCGCAGCGTCCATGGCTCTCCGCCATCCAAACGCAATGAATACGCGGTGTCCGGCCGCAACCCCGGGGCGTCGAACAGCCAAAACTGCCCGTCGGAATCCGTCCGCTGCCCCATCACCCGCCGGTCGCCCACACGCAACTCCGGCGTCTTCCGAACCGGCGCGTGATACGACGCCTTAATCAGAAACCGCTCGTGCGTTGCCGCCGGCAACAGATGCCGCAACCCCGTCAACGGAGCCCCGTCCACCCCCGCCGCCAGTCCAATGCCGATCCAATCTCGTCGCGTCATTGGCATCAATATAGCGCGCGAACGTTCTGTCGCGATACCGTAGAACGATGCAACGCCGCCGATTTGTCCAGGCCGTCACTACGGCCGCCGCCGCTGCCGGAACGATCTCTGCCCAACAAGCGCCGGCCCCCGCCAAGATCACCACAATTGCCCCGGAAGCAGCAGCCGATCCCACGGTGCGCTTTTTCACCGCCGCCCAGTTCGCCACCCTGAAATCCTTAAGCGCCCTGCTCCAACCCGCAGCCAACGGCCGACCCGGCGCCATCGAAGCCGGCGCCGCCGAATTCCTCGATTTCCTCATCGGTGCCTCCCCCAAGCCCCGCCAAACCCTCTACCGCTCGGGTCTCGACCATCTCGACACCGAGTCCCGCCGCCTCTTCAAAAAACCATTCACCGAGATCACCGCCGATCAGGCCGACAAGATCCTCCGCCCCCTCCTCGTCCCCTGGACCTTCGACCCTCCCTCCAACCCGCACCAACGCTTCCTCGCCGACGTCCGCGCCGACGTCCGCACCGCCACCCAAAACTCAAAGGAAATGAGCCAGGTCGCCGCCACCGCCAATCGCCGCCGTCGCGGCCCCGGCGGCCCCGCGCCCTATTGGCTCCCCATCGATCCCACCCGGTAATCCCCCATGCCCAAACAAATCTACGACGTCCTCATCGTTGGCTCCGGCCACTCCGGCGGCATGGCTGCCGGCGTCCTCACGCAGAAGGGTTTGCGCGTGCTCATGCTCAACGCCGGCCCGGTCCCCGACCTCGAAAAGGACCGCGTATTCAAGCCCACCCACGAACTCCCCTACCGTGGCTTCGGCAATCCCAACGCCCATCTCGATCACGTCTTCCAGGCCAACGAATTCAACGCCAACACCTGGGTCAACGAAAAGGAAGTCCCCTACTCCCACGCCCCCGACGCGCCCTATAATTGGGTCCGCGTCCGCCTCCTCGGTGGCCGCTCCCTCTTCTGGGCCCGCCAGTCCTTCCGGCTCAGCGACTTCGAGTTCAAGGCCGCCAATTACCCGGGCGGCGCCGGCGACAATTGGCCCATCTCGCTCGCCGACCTCGATCCCTATTACTCCCGCGTCGAACAGCAGTTCCGCGTCGTCGGCCGAAAGGAAGGCTGGCCACAGTTCCCCGACGGCAACTTCACCGCGGGCGTCGAAGGCACCGACAGCGAATGCCAAAAACGCATGACCGCCGTGGCCAACAAGATGGGCATCCCCGTCTCCCGCATGCGCGCCGCGCTCGGTGACAACGGCCTCGCCAGTTCACTCAATCTCTCCATCCCCGGCGCTCTCGCCACCGGTAAACTCGACATCGTTCCCAATGCCGTCGTCCGCGAAGTCACCGTCGACAAGAACACCGGCCGCGCCACCGGCGTTCACTTCCTGGACCGCCACACCCGCCGCGAAATGCACGCCAGCGCGCGCGTCGTCATCCTCGCCGCCGGCACGCTCGAATCCACGCGCCTCCTTCTCAACTCCGGCATCGCCAACTCCAGCGGCCTCATCGGCCACTATCTCATCGATCAACTCTACGGCTGCACCGTCGTCGCCGCCATGCCCGAAGCCCGCGATGGCAAGGCCAACCCCGCTCTCATCGGCGGAGGCCTCTTCATGCCCCGCTTCCGCAATCTCGGCAAGGACGAGAAACGCAACTTCCGCGGCGGCTACTGCCTGCCCATGGGCACCGGCTCCACACCGGATGCCAAGTACTTCCCCGAATACGGCCCCGCGCTCCAAAAGAAACTCGACAGCTACGCTGGCGCCTGCATCACCGGCGGCATCTACGGTGAAGTGCTCCCCCGCTACGAAAACCACGTCCGCATCAACAAATCGCAGCAGGACGCCTGGGGCATCCCCACGCTCCACATCGAAGCCCGCTACGGCGAAAACGAACGCAACCTTTGCAAGGATGCCGCCGACACCATGGAAGAGCTCTACAAAGCCTGCGGCTTCGAAATCCTGGTGAAGAGCGACAAGGTCAACCCGCCCGGCTACAGCATCCACGAGCTCGGCACCTGCCGCATGGGCGACGACCCGAAGAAGAGCGTCCTCAACAAGTGGAATCAATCCCACGACATCAAAAACCTCTTGGTTGTCGATGGCAGCGCCTTTGTCACCGGCGGATGGCAGAACCCCACGATGACAATTCTTGCTCTCTCCATGCGCGCGTCGGAGCATCTTGCCGAAGAGATGGGGAAGGGAAATCTATGAACGCCGTCGACCAGGCCCTTCTCGCCTTCTCCCGCGATGAAATCTCCAACACCGCCGTCGTGCGCGCCATGGCCGAAAGCGGCGAATGGTACGCTCCCATGCTCTTCGCGGCTGACAAACTTGGCGTTCGCGTTGCCGATCACGCCGTCATCCTCAGCACCGAATTCATCGGCAATCCCCGCGTGATGGCGATCTTCACCGATCGCGACGCGGTCCACCGCGCCACCGGCCAACCCCTCGGCGCCTTCAGCGGCGTACTCCGCGGTGCCGACATCTTCGACGCGCTCGACGAATCGCAAGTCGACCGTGTCGAGGTCAACCCCGGCTCCCAGCGTGAACTCACCTTCTACCTCGACAGCGGCGTCTTCGGCCTCTGCAAGCTTGTCTCCCAGGTTGTCCGCCTCGAACAGGCCCTCGCGCAAGCCACAGATAACGATATCCCCTTCGTCCAGCTTCGCGATCACCCTGGCTTCATGATCGGCGTCAACCCTGCCAATAGCGCCCCTGCCACCACCGCCGTCAACGGCCTCGATGGCCAATGCGCCATGGCCTTCACCTCGCCCGATCGCTTCGAACTCTACACTCGCCGGCTCAACGATCAACAACGCGCGGCGATCTCTACCGTCACCCTCCCCGGCCACTCCCTGTTCGCGCAACTGCAAAACTTCGACGTACAGGGCCTGGTACTCAACCCCTTCTGTCCCGGTACTGTCGTTCTGCCCGCGTCCCTCTTCCCGCGCGTCGTAGCCGGGGCGTAGGGCAAATAGCATAAACTGGCGAATCATGAATCGCCGTTCGTTCCTCTCCGCCGCCCTCGGCGCGACCACATTTTCCACCCTCTCCGCCGCCCACAAAGGCAAAATCAAAATCACCGACGTCAAGTGCATGATCGTCCGCGGCACCTGGGATTGGAACCTCATCAAGATCGAAACCGACGCCGGCATCTCCGGCATCGGCGAAGCCTACTGGGGCCCCGGCGTGAAGGATATCGTCGTCCGCCTACTCAAACAGCACATCATCGGTGAGGACCCGCTCAACGTCGACAAGCTCTATCACAAGATGCTCATGCTCACCGCCGGCGCGGGCGCCCAAAGCGGCGTCACTGTCACCGCCGCCAGCGGCATCGAAATC
>CANIFK010000083.1 GCA_947466555.1 Acidobacteriota bacterium
AGAAACAGCATCAATAGGCCCCACAAGTGGTACCCGTAGTTGGCCTCGCGGCGTTCGTGGGCGCGCAGCACAGCCTCCACCGCGCCTTCGCGAAACAGGCCCATTTCGCGAATCGCCTGCGGCGTCAGCGTGTCGTGCAGTAGCGGCTTCAACGCAGTCCGAAACCAATCGTGCGCCGGAATGTCGAAGCCCTCTTTTTTACGCGTCAAGACGGAATCCGGAATCTTCCCTCGCATCAAATCCTTCAGGATGAACTTCAGCTTGCTGCCGTTCACCTTGAACGAATCGGGCATCCGCGCGGCAAACTCCACCAGCCGGTGGTCCAACAGCGGCGGCCGCACTTCCAGCGAATGCGCCATGCTCATACGGTCGCACTTGTAGAGAATGTCATCGGCCAGATACCAGTGCTGATCCAACTCCAGGAACGACTGATAATTCGGTGGCGCATGCAGCCGCCCATGCCACTCCTCACGCAATAAATGCGCCCGCTCCGCCGGTGTAAACGTGCCATTCCAGTACAGGTGCGCCTCCATCGGGTCCAACAACGAACCCGTCAGGAACCGCTTCACCTTGTACTCAAAACTGATCTTGTCATCGGACACCGGCAACAGATTCGCCATCGAAAGCCCAGCCGCCCGCAAGGGCCGTGGCACGTGGCGCATCCACCCGGCGTACTTGTCCGCCAAATACGTGTAATAGCCGCCAAACAGCTCATCGGCGCCCTCTCCGCTCAGCGCCACCGTCACATGCTCCCGCGTCATCTTGCTCAAATACCAAACCGGCAAGGCACCCGCATCGGCGCTCGGTTCATCGGAAAAATAGGGCAGCCGCTCCACCGTCGCCGCCAGGTCATGATCGGGATTCAGGTCGAACTCGTGATGATCCGTCCCATACTTCTGCGCCACTTCCCGGAACCACGGACTCTCATCAAAACTGCGCCCCTGAAAGCTGACGGAAAACGTCTTCAACTGCTGCGACGCCACCTCCGACGCATAGTGCAACACCGTCGTCGAATCCACCCCGCCCGACGCCCAGATCCCCAGCGGCACATCCGAAATCAAATGCTCCTTCACCGCCGACCGCAACAGGCTGTCCAGCTCTTCCTTGGCCGCCTCCAGCTTCACATTCCCCTGCGGCGCAAACCGCAACTGCCAGTACGGCCCCGTCCGTTCCCTGCCCTCCACCCACTCCAGCCAGTGCCCCGGCGGCAGCTTCGTAAGGCCATCGATCATCGAGTACGGCGAGGGAATGTAGTTCAACGAAAGATACGCATTCAAGCCGGCTTTCGAAAACGTCCGCGGCACCTCCGGGTGCCCCAGAATCGCCTTCAACTCCGACCCAAAATACAGATCGTCCCCACGCCGATACAGGTACAACGGCTTGATCCCCATCCGGTCCCGCGCCAGCACCAGCCGCTTCTTCGACTCGGTCCACAACGCCACGCCGAACATCCCGCGCAGCTTCTCAAACACGCCGAAGTCCCACTCCAGGAACCCCTGCAACACCACCTCGGTATCGCACCGGCTATGGAACTGCCGCCCGCGCGCCTTCAACTCTTCGCGCAGTTCGTCGTGGTTATAGATCTCACCGTTGAACACGATGACCGTATCCCGATCGGTGCTATAGATCGGCTGCGCACCACCCGCCAGATCGATGATCCGCAGGCGCACCGCGCCCACCGAGCAATCCGGGGCCTCATGCACGCCCCACTGGTCCGGCCCGCGATGATGCAGCGACTGGGTAACGGCCTCAATCCGGCCCGCAGGCGCGGGACGCCCCCGATGAGTGAATCCCGCTATGCCGCACATAGGCTGTTATTCATAACGCAACGCCTCGGCCGGCAGCACCGCGGTCGCGCGCCGCGCCGGGTACAACGTCGCCAGAAAACTCACGGCCAACGCCGCCGCGCTCACCCAAATGGCGTCCATCGGTCGAGGCTGGAACGGCACATACGATAGCGCGTAGATCTCCGCATCCAACGTGAACCAGCGCCCGCTCTCTGCCGCATAGCTGATCCCATAGCCCAACACCAATCCAATCGCCGTTCCGATCGCGCCAATGTACAAACCCTGGAAAATGAAGATCCGCCGGATCTGTTCCCACCGCGCGCCCATCGAAACCAGAATCGCGATGTCCTTGGACTTCTCCATCACCATCATGATCAGGCTGATCAGAATGTTCAGGGCCGCCACCAGTTGAATCAAACTGATCGTGATAATCGTGACAATCCGGTCCATCTTCAGCGCATTCAGCACACTCCGGTTCGCCTCTTCCCAGTTCGACGCCGTCAATTTATTCCCAATGACCTTCGTCGCCGCCGCGGCCACATCGGCCGCCGTGTTGATATCATCCAGCTTCAGTTCAATCGCATTGATCGAATTTTCCAACCCCGTCACCCGCTGCACATCGGAAAGCGTCGCATAGGCAAACGTGTTGTCGACGTCGTAAAACCCAGACTCAAACAGCCCCACCACGCGGAACCGCGGATAGCTCGGCCGCGCCCCAGCAGGCGTAATATCGCCATTCGGAATGATCACCGTCACAATCGAATCCAGCATCATCCCCGTCCGCTGCGCCAGCTTCGCGCCCAGCAAAATCGGCGGATACCCATCGGCCTTCGCCAACCGGTCCAAACTCCCCTGCTTCACATAGCGCCGCAACTCTTCCCGCTCCTGCGTCGCCGACTCCGGAATCCCTTTCAAATACCCACCCTGCCCCATCTGCGGCCCCGAATACAACACCTGCGTATAAAGCACACCGCTCGCCGAATTCACGTGCGGCAGCTTCTCCAGATTCTTCGCAATCGGCACCCAGTCTTCAAATCCGATGCCCACTTCCTTCTCCACGACGTTCACATGCGCCGTCGCGCCCAGCAGGCTCTTTTGCAATGTATTCCGGAACCCATTCGTAATAGCGAGCGCGATGATCAACGCCATCACGCCCGCCGCCACACCAAGAATCGAAACCACCGTAATGATCGAGATCACCGCCTGGCGGCGCTTCGCCGTCAAATACCGGCGCGCCACGAAACTTTCAAACGCCAGGCGGGGCATCCCTTATGCGTCGACCTCGGCTTCGGCCTTGCGCAGTAAGTCGGCAATTCCGATCTCGCCCTCCGGCCGCAACAGCGGGAACAGAATCACATCGCGGATCGAACGCGAATCGGTCAGCAACATCGTCAAACGGTCGATGCCAATTCCCTCGCCACCGGTCGGCGGCATGCCGTAGCAGAGCGCGCGGACGTAGTCCTCGTCCATCTGGTGCGCTTCATCGTCGCCGCGGGCCTTCATCGCCAACTGCTCTTCAAACCGCTTCCGCTGCTCGTTCGGATCGTTCAACTCGGTATACGCGTTGCCGATCTCCATCCCCGCGCAGAAGATCTCAAAACGATCCACAAAATTCGGGTCGTTGCGATTGCGCTTGGACAGCGGCGACACTTCCACCGGGTACTCGTAGATGATCGTCGGCTGGATCAGATTGCGCTCACAAACCCGCTCAAAAATCTCCACCAGCGATTCACCCGCCGAGTGCTTTCCGCCCTTGGCCTTCAGCCACTCCGCGTCGCTCACCTGCTCCATCGTCGGCTTCTCGCCGTCTTTCCAATACTCAATGATCGCTTCCCGAATCGTCAGCCGCCGGATGTTCCCGAAGTCCAACGTCTGCCCCTGGAACTCAACAACCGTCCCGCCGGTCACATCGATCGCCGTCTGCTTCAGCAGTTCCACCGTCAGGTCCATCAGGCCTTCATAATCCGTGTACGCCTGATAGAACTCGAGCATCGTGAATTCAGGGTTGTGGTGGATCGAAACGCCTTCATTCCGGAAGTTCCGGTTGATCTCATACACCCGGTCCATGCCGCCCACAATCAACCGCTTCAGATACAGTTCCGGCGCAATGCGCAGGTACAGGTCGATATCGAGCGTGTTGTGATGCGTCACAAACGGCCGCGCCGCCGCGCCGCCGTACAGCGGCTGCATCATCGGCGTTTCCACTTCCACAAAGCCCCGCTCGTCCAACTGGCGGCGAATCGACGACACCACCTTGGCCCGCGCCACGAAGGTCTTCCGCACGTCGAGATTCGAGATCAGATCCAGGTACCGCTGCCGCACGCGCGTCTCCACGTCTTCCAGCCCGTGGAACTTCTCCGGCATCGAAAGCAGCGTCTTCGACAGGAACGTCAACTTCGCCGCCTGCACCGACAACTCGCCCGTCCGCGTATGGAACAACACTCCGCCAACGCCGATAATGTCGCCAATATCCAGCATCTGATAGAGCTTGAAATCGTCCTCGCTCAATAGATCAACTTTGATGTAGATCTGCAGCCGTTCCCCGCCCTGCTCCAGATGCATGAAACCGGCTTTTCCCTTGCCGCGTATCGATTGGATGCGCCCGCAAACGCGGACCTCAATCTTCTCGGCCTCCAACTCTTCGGCGGTCTTCTGCCGGTTGCCCGCCCAGACCTCCGGCACCGAGTGGGAAAAATCAAACCGCTGCCCATACGGGCGCTGGCCGAGAGCTTCCAATTCTCGGGTGCGGCGGAAACGCTGTGTAAGCAGCTCCTGTTCGAGCGACAATGAGGACTCCTTCAGTGCCCTGCGTTCGAAACAGGACAGAATCTACCATTATAGGAAGTCTGGAAGGGAGTACGACGATGGCCGATGGGAATTTCGTAAATCCGGCGCCCGTGGAAGCCGCTGAACGTGTCGAAGCGTTGGACACCGTCCGCGGTTTCGCGTTGCTGGGAATTCTGCTCATGAACATCTGCAGCTTCGGCATGCCCTCCGCCGCCGAAGGCAATCCCACCGTCTGGGGCGGCGCCACCGGTGCCGATTTCTGGCTCTGGTGGATCCAATCCGTCTTCTGGAGCGGCAAGATGCGCGCGCTGTTCTCCCTCTGTTTTGGAGCAGGCGTCATCTACCTGACGACTCGATCCGAATCACGCGGCGCCTCCGCCGCCGACGTCTACTATCGCCGCACCTTCTGGCTCATGGCCTTCGGTATCGCCCACGCCTACCTCCTCTGGTACGGCGATATTCTCTATCCCTACGCGCTGATGGGCCTCTTGCTCTACCCGCTCCGCAAGCTGCCAGCTCGCTGGCTCACCGCCGTCGGCGTACTGATGATTCTCGGCGCCTGCGGCCAGACGTGGCAGCAAACCAACGAAATGCGGGAGGCCCGCGACAGCTACCGCGCCATCCCCGAACACGCGCAGGTATCGAAAGAGGTTGAAGGCGCCCGCGGCGCCTACACCGGCATGCTGGCCGACTGGCAACCCTCGCCCGCCAAAATCGACCAGGAACTGAAAGCCTACCGCGGCACCTATGCCGAGGCCTTCGCCAGCCGATCCTCCGCGCGCTCCAGTTGGGATTCCCAGCCCTACTACAGCACCGGCTCCTGGGATTTCCTCGCCTTCATGCTCCTCGGCATGGCATTCGCCAAATGGGGCGTCCTGGCCGGCGCCTGGCTGCGCGGCGCCTATCTGTGGGTCGCCGTCATCTGCCTATCCGCCGGCACGGCCGTCGGCGTCTGGGCAGCCAATCATGAAGCCGCCTCCGGCTTCGCCCCCATCGCCGCCATGGAGAGCTACACCGTCTACCAGCCTGTCCGTCTGCTGATGGGCCTCGGCTACCTCGCCGCCATCGTCGGCATCGTCCAACAGGGCTGGCTCACGTGGCTCACTAGTCCACTCTCCGCCGTCGGCCGCATGGCGTTTTCCAACTACATCATGCACACCGTCATCTGCACGACACTGTTCTACGGCCATGGTCTCGGCTGGTTCGGCAAACTCAAGCGCCATGAACTCTATTACGTCGTCGCCGCCATCTGGCTGCTACAACTCGTCGTCAGTCCGCTCTGGCTCCGCGCCTACCGCTTCGGCCCGCTCGAATGGTGCTGGCGCTCGCTCACCTACTGGCAGCGGCAGTCCATGCGCATCGCCCCGCCTACTTCCGGACAATCACTTCCCGAAGAGAATCCTGCGTAAGGAAAAACTTCACCTGGCTGAAGTCTTTGAACAACTTCTCCAGCGCGCGCGTCGAAAAGTATTGCGCCGGCTTCCGATACCCGCGGCCCACCATCTTGATCTGGTTCCGCGCCTGGATGCGATACGAATACGACGGAACTTCCACCTGCTTCTCGTCCGTGTGGAACACCGTCAGCAACTGCCCGCCCTTGTGCAACGTCGCATGCAGCTGGCAAATCGCCGCTTCCAACATCGCCGGCGACAAATACTGCAGCGAATCCCAAACCAGAATCCCGTCCAGCGAATCGTCGTCGAAGTTCAAGACCTTCGATTGAAACGCCTCAATCCGCAGCTCGTTCTCCTGGTTGGCGTAAAAATCGCCATCCCCAAACGACTCATCGAGCGATCGCACAAAGTTGTCATACCGCAACTTGTGCCCCAAATCGTTGAAGAAGACGGTGTTCTCCTGGTTCGACACGCCCAGGTCCAACACCATCAGTCCCACCTGCCCTTGGAACGCCTGAAAGAACTGGTCCAGCGCGCTACTCTGCCGGCTGAATTCGCGCAACGGCGCTCTCTCCGGTATGGGCGCCATGGCCGGCGCGGCAGCTGCGTGGGGCTCGGGGGCCCCACCGCCAAACAGACGTTGCCATCCTTCTTTCATCACGAGCTTGCAATGCTATTTAGAATTAGATCCGCCCGCGGTCGCGCCCAGGCTCTGCTGCGTCGGCTTCTCGGCGGCAGGCTTCGCCACCTCGGCGGCTTTGGCCGGCTCCGGTTTCACGTCAACCCGGATCATCTCCAGGCTGCCGCGCAGGTCGGCGCCCTCTTCAATCGAAATCTTGGCGTACCGGATGTCGCCAACCAAGTTCGCGCCCTTCCGGATGTCCACCCGGCCCGAGGCTTCGATGTTGCCTTTCAACTGCCCCAGGACAACCACGTCCCGTGCCTTTACGTTGGCGACAACACGCCCGTTCGGCCCGATCGTCACCCGGTTCTCCTGCGCCTCCACGCTGCCTTCCACGGCACCGTCGATCACCAGGTCTTCTTTACTCAGAATCTGGCCCTTGATCAGGACCGACTTTCCGATCGTGGCCGTGCCACGCGGCACGTCCGGCTCAAAACTGCGCGCGGGCATTGTTGACACAGGGATCCCCTCTCTCGCCGGTTCCGGACTGCTGGGCGTATTCCCGATCGGCCGCGTTGGCTCGTCTTCGTTCTTACGTCGATTCCACATTGACATACCTCTACCTCCAGCCGGGGCCCGGCAAAATTCAATCGTAAACCCCACACCAGTAAAAGGCAACGATTACTAACCGCTTCCAGTAACTTCGTTAGTTCTATACCTAAGTAAACACGGGCCTACGCATACGTATTTCCCTTGCCAGTAGTTGTTGCAACAGGTATAGTGCGGTCATGCCCGGTCGCCTCCAGTCGGAAATCCGTCAATCCCGCCCGTTCCCCCATCCCGCCGAAGAGGCCTTCCTCAACCTCCAACGCACCGCCGGCTGGCTCCTCCGCGGCGTCGAGGAAACCCTCCACCCATTTGGCCTCACCCACGCCCAGTACAACGTCCTCCGCATCCTCGCCGGCACCGGCCCCGCCGGACTCCCCTGCGGCGAAGTCGCCGCCCGTATGATCACTCGCGACCCCGATATGACGCGCCTTCTCGACCGAATGGAAAAGCGCGGCCTCGTCCAGCGCACCCGCGCCGCCACCGATCGCCGCGTGGTCCGCGCCCACCTCACCCCCGAAGCCGCCACCCTGCTGCGCTCTCTCGAAAAGCCGGTTCGCGATGCCATCCGCGGCCCCCTCGGGCCCCTCGGCGCTGCCAAACTCGAACAACTCACCGCCCTCCTCGAAGAGATCCGAATCCAAATGGAATCGGGCACATCTATATAGTCGTTGTAACAGATATCGTTAGGAGGTTGTTATGATCACCGTCCGCCACGCCGCCGACCGGGGCAAAACCAACATCGGCTGGCTCGATAGCAAGCACTCGTTTTCCTTCGGCCGTTATTACAGCCCGGAAAACATGGGCTTCCGCAGCCTGCGCGTCATCAATGACGACCGCGTCCGTCCCGCCGCCGGCTTCGGCCGCCACCCCCACCGGGATATGGAAATCATCTCCTGGGTCCTCTCCGGCGAACTCGCCCACGAAGATTCCACCGGCTCCCGAGCCGTCCTCAAACCCGGCCACGTCCAACGGATGAGCGCCGGCACCGGGATCGTCCACAGTGAGTTCAACGGTTCCCAAACCGAGCCCGTCCACTTCCTGCAAATCTGGATCGAACCCAACAAAGACGGCATCCCGCCGCGCTTTGAAGATCTCGCGCTTACGCCCGAAGAGGTCCAGGGCAAACTGCGCCTCATCGCCTCGCCCGACGGCCGCGATGGCAGTTCGGTCATCCAGCAGGATGCGCTCATCTACATCACCGCCCTCAACGAAGGCCAACAACTCACGCTCCCCGTCGCCCCCGGCCGCTACGCCTGGGTGCAGGTGGCAACGGGATCGGTGAACCTGAACGGCACAAAACTGGAAACCGGCGATGGCGCCGCGATCAGCGAAGAGACCCTGTTAACCCTCCAGGGCACAGAGAAGAGCGATATCCTACTCTTCGACCTCGCATGATCCTCGCACTCGCCCTTCTTCCCCTGTTGAACCTGACGCCCGCCGATGGCGCCGCCCCCTGGCGTCAACCGCAACTGGCCATGGACGGCGCCACCGCCGTCCTCGCCTACGGCGCAGGCAACGACGTGTTCGCGGCCGTGTCGAAGGACGGCGGTAAGTCCTTCGGCTCGGCCGTCCTCGTTGGCAACGCCGGCGTCATTTCCCTCGGCCGCCACCGCGGCCCGCGCGTCGCCATCAGCGGCGGCGCCATCGTCATCGCCGCCATCTCCGGTGAAAAGGGCAAGGGACAGGACGGCGAACTCTTCGCCTGGCGCTCCACCGACGGCGGCAAATCCTGGTCGAAACAGAAGCAGATCTCCGACGCCCCTGGCGCCGCCCGAGAAGGCCTCCACGCCCTCGCCGCCGGTCCCAACGGCACCTTCTTCGCCACCTGGCTCGACCTCCGCCAAAAAGGCACCCGCCTCATGGCCACCATCTCCAAGGACGGCGGCCAAACCTGGTCCCCCAACTTCTCCGTCTACGAATCGCCCGACGGCCACATCTGCGAATGCTGCCACCCCTCGGCCGTCATCGCCGCCGATGGCACCATCCAAGTCATGTTCCGAAACTGGCTCGGCGGCTCTCGCGACATGTGGCTGGCCACGTCCCGCGACCACGGCAAATCGTTCACCGCCAAAAAAGTCGGCGAAGGAACCTGGGTCCTCAACGCCTGTCCCATGGACGGCGGCGGCCTGGCCGCGAAGGCCAACGGCGAAGTCGTCACCTCCTGGCGCCGCGACAAACAGATCTTCTGGACCGACGGCGCGAAGTTCCAAGCCCCCGATTGGACCGGCAAGGACTCCGCCCTCGCCCTCGACGCCCAAGGCAAACCGGTCATCGTCTGGACCGAGGGCATGCGCGTCATGGCTTTCGACGGCGCCGTTCGCGAACTCGCCCCGCACGGCGGCTACGCTGCCGTCGCCGCCTCCAAATCGGGCGTCCTCGCCGCCTGGGAATCCGGCACCGGCATCTCCGTTCAACGGCTCCGCTAACGCCTACTCCGCCAAGGCTCCAACCGCCATCCCAGGCTTCAATACGATATCGGTCGCCAGCACCACCCGGTCCCCCGCGGCCACGCCCTCGGTCACCTGCGCATGTGTGATGTTGGTCACCCCAATCTTCACCGCGCGCCACTGCACCGTATTCCCAGCCACGACGTAAACTCCCTGCACACCGTTCTCGCGCCGCAGCGCCTCTTTCGGAATCGTAACCGCCTGCGCCGCCTCGCGTGACCGAATCGCCGCATTGATGTTGGCGCCCGGCGGCAGCGTCTTGTCGTCATTCGGAATCCGCACTGACACCTCGCCCACCTGCCGCGTGCCCATCGTCACAATCTGCAACGGCATCTTCTCCACGCGGCCTTCCCACTGCTTCCCCGGCATCGCGTCCCACGTAATCACCGCCGGCATTCCCGGCGCCACACGGCCCAACTCGGGCTCGTCGATAAACACCTTCACCAGCAACTCATCCACCCGTCCAATGTTTGCCACCAGATCCCCCGGGTTCAAAAACGCCCCCGCCCGCGGATCCACCTGATACACAACCCCGGCCATCGGCGATCGCAACACACCCTGCTTCTGTTTATCCCGCGCCGCCGCCACCGCCGTCCGCGCCTCCCGCAACCGCGCTTCCAGCACGCTCCGATCAGCCGCCGTAAACAACACCGCCCGCCGCGACTGCAGCGCATTCCGCTGCTGCTGCAACTGCGCCAGCCGGTCCTCCAACACCTGCGCCTCCTGCTTGGTCGCCGCGTTCTTGGCAATCAAACGCCCCACCGTCGCCAGCTCTTTTTCGGTCTGCTGCCGGTCCAGCGCCAACTTCGCCAACTGCCCGTCGATGTCGGCCAGGTCCGACGCCCGCCCGCCGCTCTGCTGCACGTTCAACTCGGCCTGCACCTGCGCCACGCGCGCCTCGGCCGCCTCCACCGCGTTTTGATACTCGGCGTTATCGATCTCTGCCACCACCGCCCCAACGCCAACCGTCTGCCCCTTCTCCACGCGCAGTTTCGCCAGCGTCCCGGCCCGCTCCGCCCGGACAGCCGCATATGCCGCCGGCTCTACTTTCCCATTCGTCACCAGCGTGTCCACAAGCGGACCGGTCTTGGCCACCGTAAACCGCACCTCTGGGGGCGCATTCTTGATCTGCACCGCCCACCACAATCCGCCGCCAATCACCGCGACGGGCACCAACCAAAAAGCACGCTTCATAAACTCACAAACTCTTTCCGGCGCAGTAATCGAACAGAATCTGCCACTCCGCCAGTTGCACCTGTTCCAATATCAGATGCCGCCCGGCACCCGCCCGGTCGCAGGCATCAATAAACGCCCGCGCATCCCACCGCGCCACGGTCGCGTAACCCAGCGCCTTCGCCGCCGCATTCACGGCGGGGAAAACCGCATGCTGTCCAACACGGCCAAACCAGTACCCGGCGTTCCAGGCATCCGGTTCCATACGATGCAGAATCCCATGCCAATAGCTGCCCTCGGCCGTCTTCAGATCCTGCGCAATCGAATGCGATTCGTCAAAAAAACCAAAGTACATCCACAGTCCCGCATGCGCCGCCTCCGGCCTCGCCGCCTCGGGAAACAACTCCCGCGTAGGCCGCCGTAACAGCCGCGCCAACTCCGCATCCGTACTCCGTGGTGACACCAACGGCATCAGCCGCCTGCCGTCCTCGGCAAGCGTAAGCATCTTCGCGGCTTCAGGGCCGTACAGTCCAGGGTTCCACTCCATGCCAAATTTCATTGTGCCAGATGCGGCGGGACCACCACCGGTAACATAGGAAACATGAACGCGGCCGAACAGCGAACCCGATGCCGCGCGCTCGTGCTCAGCGGCGGCGGATTCTTCGGTGCCTTCCAGGCCGGTGCCCACGGCGCCATGGGCGACTTCGACCTAATCGTCGGCGCCTCCGCCGGTGCCCTAAACGGCTATGCCATCGCGAGCGGCATGCCCCCTGCCGAACTCCAAGCCCTCTGGCTTCAAGCCGCCTCCTCCTCCGCCCGCCCCGGCCTCCACTTCCCCCGCTACTGGGGCGACGGTCTGCTCGATGCCCGCGCCCTCGAAACCATGGTCCACACACTCGTCCGCGACTGGAGCCCGCGCGTCCCCTTCGGTGTCGTCGTCAGCCAGGGCTGGCGCTGTCGCCAGGTGCTCATTGAAAACAGCGCCATCACCGCCCAAGTCCTCCTTGCCTCCTGCGCCGTCCCCTTCCTCCTCCC
>CANIFK010000084.1 GCA_947466555.1 Acidobacteriota bacterium
AGTTATGCTATTCTAAATGAAGTCGGTCACGTGGGCCTGTGGCGCAGTTGGGAGCGCGCTTCCATGGCATGGAAGAGGTCAAGGGTTCGAATCCCTTCAGGTCCACCAATTTAAACCGATTTCGCATGCTGCCCACCTTCGGTGGGTTTTTTGTTGTTTGGGACGGTCCGCCTACGCCCACCACTTTTCATCGAGCGTCAGGTGCGATTTCAGCCAGTCTTCGTTGATTTCGAGACCTAGTCCAGGTCCTTCCGGGACGGGGAAGACACTTTTCCGGACGACCGGCGTGGGGCCTTGCGCCATTTTCTCCTTGTTTCCCCTGAAGCCGCCGAGCGCGTTTTCAACTTTAAAAAAGTTCTGGGTGGCCGCGGCCAGGTGCATGGAGGCGTAGAACCGGATCAACGTGCAGGGACCGCTATGGAGCCCGATGGCGGTACGGGTGAGCGAGGCGTAGTCGACGATCTGCCGGCACCCGGTGATGCCGCCGGAGTAGGAGACGTCGGGGTGGATCATGTCGAGGACCTGATTATCAAGGTACGGCCGGAAGCCATCGACCAATTCCACCTTTTCGCCGGCCAGGATGGGGACGCGCGTGGAGCGTTTCAGTTCGCGCCAGGCTTCGGAATAGCGGACGGTGAGTGGGTCTTCGATCCACAGCGGATCGGCGGGTTCGATGGCTTTGCAGAGGCCGATGGCGCTGCGCGTATCGAACTGGCCGGTGCAGTGCATGGCAATGTCGATGTCGTCGCCCACAGCTTCGCGAATGTTGGCGTAGCCTTTGGCGGCGCGGCGGAAATCCGCGCCATCGAGCGTCGGATTGAACGGACCGTTGGCACGGGCGGCACCGCGTTCGCCGAAGCCAAATTTGTAGCAGGTGAAGCCTTCGGGTTCGGCTTTGGCGTGGTCGGCCCAGGCGCGGCAGGCGCCTTTGTCCAACATATTGCCGGGGTTGCCGTGCGAATAGACGGGAATGTTTTTGCGCAGAGGCCCACCGAGCAACCGATAGATAGGAAGGCCGGTGATCTTGCCGGCCAGATCCCAGAGGGCAATATCGATGCCGCTCACGGTGGGGATATTGGCCATGAAGGAGTACTGCGTGGCCGACATCATATAGAAGTGCCGGGCGATGGCCAGCGGGTCCTGTCCGATCAACTGCGGTTGCATCATTTCGATGCGGGCGCGAGCGGCCGGAGCGGGCAGCCCAGCCTCGCCGTAGCCGATGAGACCCGCGTCTGTATTGATGCGGATCAGGCAGCCGTCTCCGAGGTTGTCAAGGCCGATCACGCGAATCGAGGTAATCTTGACCATTCCGGCGGCAGGCGCGGCGAGGGCGTTGAAACTGGCCAGCCACGGGGCGGCGGGCAGCCCCAGCGCCATTTTGAGGATGTCCCGGCGAGCGATATTCAAGTGGATGCCACCCTTTCAACGAGCTTTCAGAATTTATCACGATTTTTGTTCCGCGCCGGAATTCCGATTGTCTGAATAGTTGGGAAGGTAAGCATGTTCAAGACACAAAAGGCACTGGCGCTGGCTGCGATGATCGCGGGCGGCGTTTCTCTTGCGGGCGATTTCGACGAGGTGCGGCTGCGAACGCAGTTGGCGGGCGGGCCGCTCGGAGGCATTGTTGCGTCCGGCTCCGCCGATTTCCGGTTGCGCCCCTCGCGCGGCGACCGTAGTTTTAACCTTGAAGTCGAGGACCTGAACCTTCCCGCTGGCACGACGTTGCAGGTGTGGGTGAACAACGAGCCGATCGGCCGTCTGGTGGTGTCCGGGCCGCCGGCGCGCGGTGGCGAGATTGAACTGTCGTCGCGCGATGGGGCGGCGGTGCCGAAGCTGGAAGCGGGCGATGTGGTTAGCCTGCGCAGCAATGCAGGGACGTTATTGAGCGGCGTATTGCAACGGCGCGTGCTGGACGATTCTCCGGTCAACTCGGCCCCTACCGCGGCGCCGGTGCTCGCTGCGTCCGTACCGGATGACAAGAGCGTTCTGCGCTCGCCGCTGACGGGCGGTGGACTGGGCGGCATCCGGCCGTCGGGCGAAGTGGAGTTTCGCGACGACCGGTTGACGCGCAGCACGCGGCTGTTCGTTGAAGTGAACGATGTGAACCTGCGCGACGGGTCGGAAGTGGAAGTGGAAGTGAACGGGCGGCGGATGGGGAAGATTCGCCTTTCGGGCTCGCGGCGCGGCGGCGAGTTGGAGTTGGACAGCCGGAACGGGGAACGGGTGGAACCGTTGAAGGCGGGGGATATGGTGCGGGTGCTGGCGCCGTCGGGTCCGATCCTGGCGGGCGCGTTGCAAGTGCGGACGTTTGGGGATGACCGGCGGCCGGATGATTCGGCTTCGTCTTCTTCATCGGGCGGGAGCAGTGCGGTGTCCCGTGTTCAGTCCGGGTTGACAGGCGGGGCCATCGGCGGCGTGCAGCCGACGGGTTCGGTG
The DNA here is from genome assembly GCA_947466555.1 of Acidobacteriota bacterium. Lineage (GTDB taxonomy): Bacteria > Acidobacteriota > Terriglobia > Bryobacterales > Bryobacteraceae. The sequence continues at coordinate 2,437 of CANIFK010000084.1, forward strand.
GACTTCCGCGTGAGCGGGACGGATCAGAAGCTGAGCATTGAGATTGAGAAGTTGAACCTGCCCGCAGGGACGGTTGTGAATGTGTTCGTCGGGGACAAGGTGATTGGGAAGATCACCGTTGGGCCGCCGCCGATGCGGGGTGGTGAGTTGGAGATCAACACGCGGGACGGCGGCGTGCTGCCGACGTTCGGGGCCGGTGAGGTTGTGAGCGTGCGGACGGCGGCGGGCGGGGTCCTGCTGACTGGTGTGGTGCAGGCGAAGTCGTTCACGGAAGTGCCCGCGGTGCCGGGGACAAAGGTGGATGATCCGAAGGGGCCGAATTCGGGCGGGGGGAATAGTGGTTCGGGATCGGGGAACAGTGGTTCGGGCTCGGGGAATAGCGGTTCTGGTTCGGGCAATAGCGGTTCAGGCTCCGGCAATAGCGGTTCTGGTTCGGGCAACAGCGGCTCGGGTTCAGGTAGCAGCGGCTCTGGTTCGGGCAATAGCGGTTCGGGTTCGGGCAACAGTGGTTCGGGCTCGGGCAATAGCGGTTCCGGTTCCGGCAGCAGCGGCTCTGGCTCGGGCAATAGCGGTTCGGGTTCGGGGAATAGCGGCTCTGGCTCCGGCAATAGCGGTTCGGGTTCGGGGAATAGCGGCTCCGGTTCCGGCAACAGCGGCTCTGGCTCCGGCAACAGTGGTTCAGGTTCGGGCAATAGCGGTTCCGGCTCCGGTAGCGGCGGCTCCGGCAAAAACTAACCTCTAAAACACCTAAAGCCGAAGCGGAAAGCTACAGTAGTAGCGATGCCCGCTTCGGCTCCTGTCCTTTTCTCGATCGGCGAAATTCTCTGGGATCAGTACCCGGACCGCCGCCTTCTTGGAGGCGCCCCCTTCAACCTCGCCGCCCACGCAGCGCGATTGGGGTTCGCCTCCTACTTCATCAGCGCCGTTGGCCAGGATGAGCCCGGCGACGAAGCCCTCCACCGCGCCACCGAGCTGGGTGTCGACATGACCTACACACGCCGCCACCCCTCCTGGCCCACCGGCATCGTCGACGTCACACTCACAAACAACGGCCAGCCCAGCTACCACCTCCGCCGCCCGTCAGCCTGGGAAGAGCCCTCCCTCTCCGCCTGCCAGTCCGCCGCCATCCAGGCCCTCCGCCCCGCGTGGCTCGTCTGCGGCACGCTGCAGCAAACCTGCCCCATGGCCCGCGCCACGCGCCTCGCGCTCCCCGGAATCCCCCTCTTCTACGACGTCAACCTCCGCCCCGGATTTGAAGATCCAGCCACCGTCGACGAACTTCTCCGTGCCGCTACAGTCGTCAAGTGCAACGACGCCGAGCTGGAATGGATGACCCGCGAACTCTCCCTCGACGGCGACCCCGCCGAGTCGCTCCTCCGCCGCTATCCGCTCACCGCGCTCTGCGTCACCCTCGGCGCCGACGGCTGCCGCCTTCACGCCCACGGCGACACAGTCTGGGAAAAACCGACCGCTATATCGGCCATCGACACAGTGGGCGCGGGCGATTCCTTCTCCGCCGCGTTGCTCCACGGCCTCACCCACCAGTGGCCGCTCGACCAGACGGCGCGCTTCGCCAACGCCCTCGGCTCACTGGTCGCCAGCCGTCGCGGCGCCATCCCCGACTGGACTCGCGAAGAGCTCTACACCGCCGCCAATTTGCAGTAGTCCGGTCGCGACGCCGCCGTCTCGTGCCGGAACTCCCGCACGATCTTCCCATCCAACACCAGGAACGCGCCCGGCATCTGAAACCCGTCACCAGCCAGCGCGCCCAGGCCATGCCCGTCGGCCACAATCGCGCGCGCCCCGCGCAACCAAACCGCCAATCCAAACAACTGCCCCCAATCCCCCCGCCGCAGTTCAAAGCGCCGGTACAGCCCACGCCCCGGATCAGAAAACCGCGCCACATCGTCCAGCGAATACCGCGCGAAAAACTCCGCCGCCTCCGCGTCCGGGCTCATATGAACAAGCGCAATCCGCACACCGGCCCCCTCCAAACGAGACCGCTGCACACGCAAATCCGCGAGCGCCTCCCGGCAAAACGTACACCCGAAATGGCGCAAAAACACCAATAGAACCGGCTGATCTTTCGACAACGAATCCACCGACTCCCCGTTCTGATCCCGCACATCGGCCCGCTCCGCCCCCGGATCGGCCAAGTACGCCCGCCACGCCCCGCGAAGGATCAGAAAGAACGGAACCAGCCAGATCAGATCGTTGAAGATATTAACCGTGCCAAACTTCCAAGGCATCCGCCCCGTCAGCGCCGACTGCAAAAATCCAATCGGCCCAAAGACCTTGCCCAGAAACCCAACCAGGATCACCGGCCAATGGCGATACGGGTTAACCGACGCCGCCGCATACCCCACGCCATACACACCCACGATCATCGCAATGCACTGCCACAACTCCGGGTAGTTCGGGCGCGCCATGCCCGCCCAATCAAACAGCGCATTCGGGAATACGCCAAACACCACTCCCCAGACGATGTTGTAAACACCGGCCGCGAGCATCCACTGTTTCATCCACCTGGCAGGCATACGCTTACCCTGATGCTAGCCGAACCGCATCGGATTTTGGATATGTGGGGGGAAGTTGGCGGCGGCTGTTGGCGCAAACGCCAGTGCCGCCGTCCGATTGAAATTTCCTCCGAAAAAGCGAGTCGTAGCACCGCTCACCTATCCATGCGCAAACGCGGGCCGGAAATCCTCACGTCCCGCGATTTTTTTTGGTGGGCCCTGTAGGACTTGAACCTACAACCAACGGATTCCGATTGGTGTGTGTTTCCACACTCTCTGGACTTTGCCTTCAGCCTGGCGTTGCCGCTGTAGCTGTGTGCCGTCAAGTCTCTACACCTTCCCCTTGCGGGGCTTGGCTCGGCGTTGACTTCAGCATGACCTGTTCAGCGTTCACCGACTTTGACACAATTCACATGGGCAGTTTCCCGTCCCAGTGCACTCTTTTGGGGAATGAGTCCGCTGCTCTAACCATTGAGCTAAGGGCCCGAACCGAACTCCTTGAGTTTACCGCACGAAGCGCAGCCAATACTGCCCGGTGCCCTTGTCTAGTAAATAGGCCACCGTCCGCAGAAACGCAGGCTCGGTCTCCGGCGAATGGATCTGGTCCGACGCCGGGCCTCCGAACAACCGCAGTTCGCCCGCGCCATACAACGCCAGGTACTCCTCCGGCGTTGCCAATACGCGCTGTTCCAATCCAGCCGGCACCGCCACCGCCCGCGGCGTTCCGCGCAGAACACGACGCCGCATTTCGTCATCCGGCGCGCAGATCAGATGGCGCCACCCGCCGGACTGATCGTGATCCATGAAAACATACCAACGCCCGTGGCGATAGAGGAACAAGCTGTCCCCACTCCGCACCGCGCGCCCCGGCAGCGCCGCCTCGGCCAGCAGCGCGGTCAGATCCTCGCTACCACATGTGGTAGAAGCCATCGCGTTGCTCCACGGTGATCGGCATGCCGAACAGTTCGCTCAACCGTTCCGCCGTCAGCATCTCCCGTTTCGGCCCGTCCTGGAACACCTTCCCATTGCGCATGCAGATCACGCGATCGATCTCCGGAATGATATCGGGCAAGTGGTGCGTCACCAGAATCACGGCCACGCCCGTCTGCGCCAGTTTCCGCATGGCATCGCGCAGTTCGGCCATCGCCCGGATGTCCAGGCTGTTGGTCGGCTCGTCGAGCAACAACGCCTTCGGCGAATGCGCCAACGCCCGGGCAATCACCGCCCGCCGCGCCTCGCCCGATGACAACTCCGTCATCAGCCGCTCCCGCAGGTGCCGGATCTCCAGGTAGTCCAACAACTCCTCGGCCCGCGCCTCCATCTCCGGAGTAACCGGATGATACGGCCAGATGCCGACGCTGGAATGAAAGCCGGAGAGGATGGTTTCAAACACCGAATAGGGCTGCGTGCACAGTTGCACCAGGTCATTGGTGACGATCCCCATCCAGGAACGCAGTTCCCAAACATTCCAGATTTGCTGCCCCAAAATGCGCATTTCGCACCGCGGCGGAGGCCAGCGAGTGTACAGTTCACGGGTGACGGTCTTGATCAGCGTGGATTTCCCGGAGCCGTTCGGCCCGACAATGGCGACGTTTTCGCCCGTGCTAATCGTTAAGTTAATGTCATCCAGGGCCAGCTGTTCGTCCCGATAAACAGTGACGTGTTTCCAGCTGATGAATTCTTTGTTAGACGCAATCATGAGGCCAAAGGTTTCGTACAATTAAAGGTATCAAGCCGTTAAGGCTTCAGGAGAAAGAAAGTATGAACCAAGTACGTTTGCTGGGAGCGCTGATGCTCGCCCTGCTGCTTGGCACGTGTACGCTATTCGCGCAGTCGGATAGTACGTCCGTGTCGGGCACAATCACCGACCCTTCGGGTGCGGCGGTTGCCAACGCCAAGGTTGTCGTTAAAAACCAAAATACCGGTGCTGTTCGCGAAGTCACCACGAACCTGTCCGGAACCTACATTATCCCGTCCATCCAGTCCGGCATCTACACCATGACCGTGGAAGTCTCGGGCTTCAAGAAGTTTGAATCCAAGGGCAACAAGTTCGACGCCGCTGCGCCGAGCACGATTAACGCCGTGATGCAGGTCGGTACCGTTACCGACACGATCACCGTCGAAGCCCAGGTCGGAGCCATCCAGACCGAAACCTCCGCCCTCGGCAAGCTCGTCGAAGGCAAGCAGGTTTCCGATCTGCAGCTCAACGGCCGCAACCCGCTGTTCCTCTCCCTGCTGAAGCCGGGCGTGCGCGGCGGTTCGCTGGCGAACTTCGACTACGGTTTGACCACCGGCGGTCTGCAGATCAACGGCAGCCGCACCCAGGACAACCTCATCGCCTTCGACGGCGCTGTCGGCGTCCGCACCCGTTCCAACGGCACCTCCATCGGCACCGCCGATCTGGACGCCGTGCAGGAAGTGCAGATCCTCACCGCGAACTACCCCGCTGAATACGGCCGTTCGGCCGGCGGCCAGGTGCGCATTGTTACCAAGACCGGTGGCCAGCAGTTCCACGGCGCCGCTTATGAGTACATCCGCAACTCCGCCACCAACGCCAACAGCTGGTCCCGTAACCGCGCCGGCCAGGCGATCGTGCCCGACAAGTTCAACCAGTTCGGCTGGAACCTGAACGGCCCCATCACCATCCCCGGTATGTTCAACAAGGATCGCAACAAGCTGTTCTTCTTCGTTGGCCAGGAATGGGTGAAGCGCCGTACCGACGCCACCAACTTCCGCGTGGTCCCCACCGTGAAGATGAAGAATGCGGACTTCAGCGAACTGCTGTCGGCCAATCCGTTCTTCAACTCGCCGCAGATCATTCGCGATGCCAGCGGCACGCCCTACCCGGGCAACATCATTCCCCAGGCCCAGACCAGCAAGAACGGCATGGCGCTCCTGAGCGTCTATCCGAGCCCGAACCTGGCTATTCCGCAGGGCGCGAACAACTACTTCGCCGCCGGCGCCGCCCCGGTGAATCAGCGCAAGGACACGATCTCGGCCGACTATCTGCCCACGCAGAAGGACTCGATCAAGTTCCGGTCCAGCCTCTATCACTACAACGACATCAATCCGTTCCAGACCAACTTCCTGTTGGCGGATCGCTTGATCGACCGTCCGAACCAGACCGCCTCGGTGAACTGGACCCGCACCATCAACCCCACCACGGTCAACGAGTTCCTCATCAGCGCCAGCCGCGATCAGGTCCGCCTGAAGATGAACCTCACGCCGAAGTTGGATCGCACCACCTACGGCATCAACTACCCCTACATCTTCCCCGTTGGCAAAGATCTGCAGAACAAACTGCCGACCGTTGACATCGCCGGCTTCCAGACCTATACGGGCTCCCCGTATCCGTCCAGCTCCGCCGGTCCGATCTACAACATCTCCAACAACACCACGAAGATCATCGGCAAGCACAGCGTGAAGTTCGGCATCATGTTCGAACGCGCCGGCCAGAACGACTATGACCAGATCAACGTCAACGGCGTTCCCGGCGGTTCCGACAACCAGAACGGCCGCTTCGTGTTCATCAACGCTCGTCCGGGCGGTTCCGGCACGGCCATCTCCGACGCTGCTCGCGGCCTCTTCAGCACCTATGCCGAAATCGGCATCCGTTCCTACACCCCGTATCGCGGACACATGTTCGAATACTACCTGCAGGACAGCTGGAAGGTGAATGACAAGTTGAAGATCGAGTACGGCTTCCGCCACTCGCTCATTCAGCCCTACTACTCGCTGTGGAGCAACATGACCGTGTTCGATCCGAAGTTCTACGATCCGGCCAAGGCCATCAACGTTAACCCCACCACGGGTAACCCGATCCCCGGCACCGGCGACGCCTACAACGGCGTGGTCATCCCGGGCTCCGGCTGGCCCGATGCTGCGAAGGGCCGTGTGCCGATCGCCTCCACCGGCGAATTCGACCGTCTCTTCCGCGGCGTCTCCAAGAGCTACTCCCAGGTCCAGAAGAACCTGATTCAGCCCCGTCTCGGTATCGCTTACCAGATGGACCAGAAGACGGTTGTCCGCGCCGGTGTCGGCCGCTACTCCACGCGCCTCGGCGTGTCGGATTCGGTCTTCCTCGGTGGCAACCCGCCGCTGCAGCCCATCGCCTCGATCCCCAACGGCAGCGTTGACAATCCGGGCGGCGGCTCTCTGGCCACCTTCCCCTTGTCGATCAACACGCAGGATCCGATCTTCAAGAACCCGGAAGCCTACAACTGGAACCTCACCGTGGAACGCGAAATCGGTATGAAGACGGTTCTCGAAGTCAGCTATGTGGGCCGCAAAGGTCTGCATGCTCAGCGCGAACGCAACATGAATCAGCTGCTGCCCGGTACGCGTCAGGCGAACCCCGGCATCAACGAAAACGCGTTGCGCCCGTTCCGCGGCTTCGGTCCCATCCGCATCACCAATAACGAATCGACCTCGTTCTACCAGGGCCTCCAGCTCGGCCTGAACCGTCGCTTCTCCAACGGCTTCAGCTATGGCTTCGCCTATACGCTGGCCAAGTCCTCCGACGGTGGCTCCGGCCAGCGCGACATCCTTCCGAACGCCTTCGACGCTTCCGCGCTCTGGGGCCCCTCGGACTTCGATACGCGCCACGTTGCTGTGATCAACTTCATCTACGAACTGCCGTTCTTTAAGTCCGCGCAGGGTATGCAGAAGACGATCCTCGGCGGCTGGCAGGTCTCCGGTGTGACGCAGTTCCAGACCGGTACCCCCGGCTCCGTGGCCACTGGCGATGACTTCGCCGGCGTCGGCACCGGCTCCGGTTCCCAGCTGTGGCAGCTCAACGGCAGCGTGAAGGTGAACGGCCAGTTCACCAACCCTGGCGAAGGCATCTCCACCAGCTACATCACCATCCCGCGCGATGCCTCCGGCCGGCAGCAGCTCTACTCGCAGCCCACCGCTGGTACCTTCGTGAAGGATCGGTTGCGCAACATCATGTACGGCCCTGGCTTCCAGAACTGGAACTTGTCGCTCTTCAAGAACTTCAAGATCCAGGAACGCGTGAACATCCAGCTCCGTGCCGATGGCTACAACTTCGTCAACCACCCGAACTGGGGCGGCTCGACGGGCGGCGGTCTCGATCGCAACCCGAACAGCGGCACCTTCGGTCAGGTTACGGCCAAGGGCGGCGAACGCAACATGCAGTTCGGCCTCCGCATCGGCTTCTAACCAGGACGATCAACCAAACCAAAAGGGCCACCCGCAAGGGTGGCCCTTTTGCTATTTTCCCGCCAGAAAAGCCAGCGCTTCCTCGCTGAACTCCTCCACCCGCATCGTCCCCTCCGCCAGCGCCTTCGACAAAGACCACCCCAACTCCCGCACATCATTCGTATTGAACTGCAGCCACAACTTTCGCGGCGGGCCCTCGTGAAACTTGTGGATCAACGTCGACAACTCAATCGCGTCCAGCTCCCCCGCCCGCCATCGCGCAAACTCCACTTCCAGCTTCCCCAATTCCGCCGCCAACAGCCGCTCATGCAGCACCCCGCCCAGGTCCCGAATCTCCCGCTTCAGCGCCTTCGGCAAATTGTCCGTTCGTCGATGCATATCTCAGTTCACCAGAAAATGCACGATCCGCGCGACACCGGAAGCCATCCGCAACCGCAGCTCGTGCCGCCCCTCAGCCAGGTCCCCTTCCAACACATACGCCCAAGGAATATGCAGCCCTTTGCTCCATTTGGTCGATAACTCCTGCCGCCGCCACCCGCCTCCATCCACGCTGAACTCCACCACCCCGGCATCCGGCCCAGCCGTCACGAAGATCCCAATCCCGGCACCCTCAAATGGCAGCGTCAACACCGCCCCCGGCGCATCGCCCACGACGACAGGCACATCCACAAACCGCGCCCGCGTGGCAGCCTTGTCCGTTGGCCGCCACGAAGCCTCAACCCGCCAGCCCGCGCCCGCCGAAGGCTCCATCAGCCGCCCGCGAAAATACGAACGAGCATCCAACGGCGCCGGCATCGCATGCACCCGAACACCCGCCGCCGGCTCCCGCCAAGCCGCGTCGAACAGCCGCACAATCGACCGGAAATAAACACTCTGCCCAAACGGCGAAGGATGCAGATTCACAAAATCCCGCTCCCAGTTAAACTCCCCCGCATCCATCCGGTCCGTCACCTCGCGCGCCAGATCCAACGACGCCACCCCATACCGCCCCGCCACCCGCTCATGCGACGCAATCACCTCCGGCGTCACCCCGGCCCGATACGACGCCACCTTCTCCGGATCCACAAAATGCAGCAGCACCACATCGATCGCCGGATTCACGATCCGCGCCTGCCGCACAATCCCCTCCACCCCGCGCACCTGCTCCCGCACCCCATATCCATTGGTCGCATCATTCACCGCGGCCTCCTGGAACAACAGGTCCACCGGCCCCCGCCCAAACACATCCCGCCGCAACCGGAACGCCCCCGGCGTCGACCCGGTCGAACCAATACCCGCATTCACAAAATCAAACTTCGTCTGCGGAAATCGCTTCTTCAACCACTCACAAACCAGGTCCCGCCACCCCTTCCCCTCCGTAATCGACCCTCCCAAAAACACAACCCTCGCCTCGCCTCCCGCAGCAAACTTCGCCAGCGAATTCCGCAACCCATCGCGCAGCTTGTAGTAAGGCGCGCCATACGGCGTCAAACCCGTCCCTGCCAACCCCGCCATCCCCGGCGTGTTGCGCAAGACGAAATTCACCTCCATCCCCGCGTCATCCAATGGGAAATGGTGCCCGTTCAACGCCGCCGGCCCGCTGGTATTCGAATACACCGAAATCGGCCCGCCCAACTCGCGATACCGCTTCGCCAGCACGGCCGTATTCTCCAATGGCGGCACAACAGCATCGGCCTCATTCACCACATGCAACAACGGCACCCGCCGCGCCACCAACG
>CANIFK010000085.1 GCA_947466555.1 Acidobacteriota bacterium
AGACCAAAACCACCGACCAACCCTCCGCCGCCCTCATCAAAGATTTGAAGCAGCGTGGCCTCCTCGAAGATACCCTCGTCGTCTGGGCCGGCGAGTTCGGCCGCACCCCCATGTCCGAAATGCGCCGCCCCGAAGATGCCGCCGGCGCCGGCCGCGACCACAACCCAAACGGCTACTCCATCTGGCTCTCCGGCGGTGGTATCAAGACCGGCCAGGTCATCGGCAAAACCGACGATTTTAGCCTCAATATCCTCGAAGATAAGGTGCATATTAACGACCTCCAGGCCACGATCCTCCACCTCCTCGGCTTCGACCATCTGCGCCTCACCTACCGCTTCATGGGCCGCGAATTCCGCCTCACCGACGTCCACGGCGAACTCGTCAAAAAGTTGCTGGCCTGAAAATTGTTACGTGGGGATGAAAAAATAATTTGCCTTCCGGCGGACCTTCTGAGAAAATACTCCGAGCAAGAAGCCATCCGCATATTCCCCATTCGGCCGAAGGGTTTTACCTCTGACGGCGCTCATGGCGCGGCTTGGTGTTTAGCATTAGGAGATCGGTAGTGAGAGAAAAAGGTGTCGTGAAATGGTTCAACGCTGCGAAGGGCTACGGCTTCATTCAGCGTGCCAGCGGTGAGGACGTCTTCGTCCATTTTTCCGCCATTCAAATGAATGGTTACAAGACCCTCGATGAGGGCACGGAGGTGGAGTTCGAGGTCAAGACTGGCCCGAAGGGCTTACAAGCCGAAAACGTCGGCCGTCCCTAACACCCTCTCGCAAGACGAGATTTAAGAAAGCCGCCCGCCTCCGCGAACCGAGGCCGGGCGGCTTTCGCCTTTTTCGCTATCATTTTCTGGTGCTCTCTCGCCGTCAGTTCCTCGCCGCCGCCGCGCTCCAGTCCGCCCCCCGCCCCAACATCGTCTTCATCTGTTCCGACGATCATCACCACCAGTGCCTCGGCGCCCCCGGCAATCCCAACATTGCCACCCCCAATCTCGACAAACTCGCCTCTCGCGGCGTGAACTTCACCCACGGCATCGTCAGCACGCCCCAATGCGGCCCCAGCCGCGGCATTCTCCTCTCCGGCCTCGAGTCCTACCAGAACGGCCTCCGTTCCAACGGCGCCCTCGCCTTCAAACCCGGCCTCGGCCCCACCGTTGTCGAACAACTCCGCCGTTCCGGCTATGCCACCCATCTCGTCGGCAAATGGCACATCACCGACACCCCGCAAGCCTGCGGCTTCTCCTCCGCGCCTCTCTGGCTCCGCGGCGGCGGCAGCAAGTACGTGGACCCGCTCCTCCGCCACGGCATCGACGGCAGGGACGAACCCACGCCCGGCCACATCACCGAACTGCTCTCCACCGCCGCCGTGGACGTCATCCGCGCCGCCCGGGGCCCCTACATGCTCTGGCTCACCTACAACGCGCCCCACACGCCCTGGACGGCCCTGGACGCCTATCGTCCGAAGAACCCCTTGCCGCCCGCCGCCCATCCCAAAGACGCCAAGCCCTTCGATTGGTCCACCTACTACGCCGTCATCTCCCACATGGACGCGCAGATCGGCCGCGTCATCAACGCCATCGAAATCTCCGGACAGTGGGCTAATACCCTCATCGTCTTCCTCGGCGACAACGGCTACCTCTGCGGCACCAAAGGCCTCGATGGCAAAGTGCACCCCTGGGAAGAGTCCATCCGCGTTCCCTACATCGTCTCCGGCGGCCTCGTAAAGGCCCGCGGCAAGGATCCCGTCCCCGTGGCCAGTATCGATCTCCCCGCCACTTTCCTCGACTACGCCGCCGTCAAACCCGCCGCTCCCCTGGCCGGAAACAGCCTCAAATCCCTCCTCTCCGGCGGCCGCCCCGAAAACGAACACGCCTACGCCTCCTGGACCGATGGCCGCCCCGAAGCGCTCACACCCGCCCGCCAAGTCGAGCCCTACCGCCTCGTCCGCACCCGCTACTACAAGTACATCGTCTGGGAGTCCGGCCGCCAGGCGCTATACGAGTTCGACAAGGATCCCGGCGAAGTGAACAACCTCCTCGCCAAGCCCTCGGCCCTCCACAAACAGGTCGCCGACGAGATGCGCGGCGCCCTCATGGAACGGGCACAGGCAACCGCCGATCCCTTCGTGTTCAAATAGGCCCATGCGGTATTTACACTTTTTACTATTTGCACTCCCCGTACTCGCCCAGCCCGTCGTCCTCATCAACGGTTATCAGGTCCCGCCCTGCGAATCGGTAACCGCCGAAAGCACTTTTGGCCAGCTTCCCAGGAAGCTCGTCGATCTTGGCCGCCCCGTCTTTTTCTTCAACAACTGCGCCGTCCCCGCCCCCGCCGGTGCCACGCGTCCGTCCATCGAAGATATAGCCAACGCCTTCGGCGCCAGCCTCGCCACCATCAACGCGCCCCAGGTCGACGTCGTCGTCCACTCCATGGGCGGCCTCATCCTCCGTTCCTACCTCTCCGGCAAGCTCCCCGCGCCCGGCGCCTTCCTCCCTCCCGCCAACCACAGAGTCCGCAAAGCCGTCTTCCTCGCCACACCCCACTTCGGCCCCGGCCTCGCTCCCACGCTCCTCGCCTTCGGCGGCTCCGATCCGCAGGTCCGCCAGATCCTCCCCGGCAGCCGCTTCATCTACGACCTGGCCACCTGGAACCAGGGCGGTGATGATCTCCGTGGTGTTGACGCCATCTCCGTTGCCGGCTCCGTCACCGGCGGGTCCGATGGCCTTGTCCCCGTCCCCTCCGCCTCCCTTTCCTTCGCCGGCGACCCCGCCCGCACCCGCACCGTCCCCTACTGCCACACCGATTCCGGCCTGCTCGCCCTGGCCGCCGCCAGCTGTGCCCGCCCGCCCTACATCGCCAACGTCAATAGCGACGACCACCTCTCCTGGCGCATCATCAAGAGCTTCATCTCCGGCACCGAAGAATGGCGCACTCTCGGCAGCTCTCTCGAAGCCGACGCCACCGGCTCCACCCGGGGCGGCCTCCTCGTCCTCGCCCGCGATAAGGACAACGCCATCCTGACTAACGTCAACAGCGTCACCGCCGGCTCCACGCAACTCGCCAAAGTCCTGGATTTCCACTACGCCGAATCCATCGCCACCGGTCCGCAAAACCTGACCGTCGCCCTCACCACCGGCAACGTCACGTCCAATCAATCGGTCACCGGCGGCCTCTATTCGGTCAGCGTTGTGAAGCCCGGCCCCGTCGCCGCGGCCGTCCTCCCCGCCGCCGGCCGCGTGCCCACGCGCACCCTCGCCCCGGGCATGTTCATCAGCCTCTACGGCATCACCATGACCACCGAAAGCGCCGCCGCCCAGTCCCTCCCGCTGCCGACCACACTCGCCAGCACCCAGCTCCTCGCCGGCACCACGCCCATCGGCCTGCAATTTGCCGGCCCTACGCAGATCAACGCCATTCTCCCTGAAGATGCCACCGGCCTCCTCACTCTCAACGTGAAGTCCCCCGGCGGCGCCAGCACCATCAACGTGGTGATTGAACCCGCCGTCCCTGCCATCTTCACCCAGCTCGGCACCGGCAGCGGCCCCGCCTCCGCGCTCAACGCCGTCAGCGGCATGGTCATCACCACCGCCAACAAAGCCCGCGCCGGCGACGCCATCAGCCTCTACATGACCGGCCTCGGCGCCACCGAAACCCGCGACGGCTTGCAGTGGGCCAAGCTCCAGCCCAAGGTCTTCATCGGCACCCAGGAAGCGCAAATCCTTTACGCCGGCCGCGCCCCGGGCTTCGCCGGACTCGACCAGATCAACTTCGTCGTCCCCGCCAACGTTCCCAGCGGCGACACCACGCCCTTGCGTGTCGAATCGAACGGTCGCACGTCCAACGCCGTCATGCTACCCACGCTCTAATGTTCTTTAGTTCTCGTTCCCGCCCAATCCCCGGGTATAGGTAGACAAAGCTGCCCGCAACTCTTGCATCCGGAGAGGTTTAGTCAGGAAATCGTCCATACCGGCCTGCCGGCAGCGTTCGCGATCTTCTCCGAACGCGCCGGCGGTAAGTGCGACGATCGGTGTCCGCCGTGCCGTTCCCTCCCGTTTTCGGATCGCCATCGTCGCCTGAACCCCATCCATCTCTGGCATTTGGCAATCCATGAAAATCATGTCGAACTCGGCGCCCTCCGTAATGGCCACCGCCTCGCGTCCGTGAATAGCACATTCCACTGTGCAGCCCAACTTCTTCAGGAGCGTATACGCTACTTTTTGGTTAACCAGATTGTCTTCAACCAACAGGACCCTACGTCCCGCAAACTCCGCGGCAACTGGCTCGATGGGTGGCGCACTTTGCGCCACTTCCGTATTCCCTCCCAGAATCTGCCGGAACGCGGCCTGCAGCCTGGAACCCCGCAGCGGCTTTATCAGACACAGATCCGCACCGGCCGCCCGTGCCCGTTGTAAGTCTTCTTGCGAACAGACCGAGGTGATCAACAAAATGGACGGCCCATCGGCGCCGCTCGCTTCCTTGATGGCGGCGGCAACGGCGGCGCCGTCCATATCAGGCATCTGGAAGTCCAGGCAAAGTACCTGGTACGGATCATTTTGGCCCTTCGCCTCGGCCACCATCCGCAGCGCGACTTCTCCGGATTTGGCCTCCTCCGCCCGCATCCCCCAACTGGAACACAGCTCGGTCGTAAGAAAGCGGCAAAACGGGTGGTCATCCACGACCAGTACCCGGACTTCTGCGAGTGGCACTTCCGGCTCCGCCACAGGCGCCTGGTTTGGAAGGAAAGGAAGCGGAATTTCGAAGGAAAATGCCGACCCTTTCCCCTCCTCGCTCGATACCTGAATGGTTCCACCCATCAGCGCCACCAACTGGCTGGCGATGGCAAGCCCAAGCCCGGTGCCGCCATACCTCCGCGTTGTAGAGCTGTCGCCCTGTTGAAAGCGTTGGAATAGCTTGCCAACGTGCTCCGGGGAAATACCGATTCCCGTATCGATAACGGAGAAGCGGATTCGCGCCACGCCATCCGCGCTGCTAACAAGTTCGGCTTCTGCCAGCACATGCCCGGTGTGGGTGAACTTCACCGCATTGGATATGAGGTTCAACAGTACTTGCCGGATCCGTCCCCCGTCCCCGACCACATGGCGGGGGCAATGCGGGCTGATATAAACGAAAAGGTCCAGCTCTTTGTCCCGCACCTTTACGGACAAAAGTTCAACGATGTCCTCCAACGCCTTTTCCAGGTCGAAGGGGGTAAGTTCCAGCTCCAGTTTACCCGCCTCGACTTTCGAGAAATCCAGGATGTCGTCAATGATGGTGAGTAGCGCTTCGGCGGACCCGCGGACGATCTCCGCGTATCCCTGCTGCTCCGGCGTGAGCGCCGTGCCGAGAAGCAGGCCCGTCATGCCAATTACACCGTTCATCGGCGTCCGGATCTCGTGGCTCATCGATGCCAGGAATTCGCTCTTGGCCAAGCTGGCCTCTTCGGCGTGCGCCTTGGCAATGTGGAGTTGCTCCAGCGCGCTCTCCAATTCAGCGGCATCCAAAATCTGCTTCTTATTGGCTGCCTCCAGCGCCGCCACATACTGCAGTTGCAGCTGTTCTGCCTCCCTCCGCTCCGTGATGTCCATGGTTATTTTGATGGCGGCGATGATCTTGCCGTCAGCGTCCATGATCGGCGCCGCCTTCGTTAGAGCGAAGCGCTTGCTGCCGTCCCCTTGGACGATCGCCACCTCCCGGCTCGTAGCTTTCCCTGTTCGCATGGCCACCGCCAGCGGTATCGTCCCCGGCGACACTTTCGTACCGTCCAACTCGCATAGATCCGGGCTGGGAACAAACCGGCTCACCGCGCCTTCGGCTTGTACCGAACCGAGTAACAACCCGGAGTCATTCACGTATCGAATCCGTGCGCCCGGCGCATCCACGATCAAAATGCCGACTGGACTATGATCCAGTGCGGCCTTCAGTGTCGTCTCCATTTCAACCAGCGCCTTCTCGGCTTTCTTCGTCTGGCTGATGTCGATAAAGCTGATTACCGCCCCCTCGATCACGTTGTTCAACGTCCGGTAGGGCAGAATCCGCATGGAGTAGTATTCTCCATACTGCGAATGTACTTCCACCTCTTTGGGGATCAACGTTTCCAGCACTGCCTGTACATCGAACTGCAGTCCGTTATACCCTGCCAGATTGGATACGACATGGTACAACGGCCGCCCGGTGTCAGAAGGAATCAGGTTCATGATTCGCGTCGCCGAGGGAGTGAAGCGGAGGACTCGCAGGGCGTGATCCACGAAGATGGTCGCTATCCCTGTCCCTGCCAGCAAATTGTTCATATCGTTGTTGGCGCGGGAAAGGTCATTTAGCTTCGATTGGAGCTCCGTATTTACCGTCGTGAGTTCTTCGTTTAAGGACTGCAGTTCTTCCTTGGATGTTTCCAACTCCTCGTTGGTGGATTGCAATTCTTCATTGACGGACTGCATCTCTTCGTTGGTTGACTTCAGTTCTTCGTTGGCCATCTCCAGTTCTTCCAACGACGCTTGCAGGTAGTCTTCTTTAGCCCGCAGTTCCTGTTCCAATTCGGCAATGTGCAGTTCGGCATGCGCCGCTGGACTCGCCGCAAAGAGCGGAGCGGGGTGCGGTTCTCCAGGAGCGGCGGGTGGTCCGTCCTGCAAACTGATCAGGAATACGGGAGCCGCCTGGCCCGCTTCGGGACCAATCACCAACGGCGACACCGTTAGGCTCACAGGCGAGAGGTGGCCGTTCGTCTTCACGCTCAGGGATGGATATCGAACGATCTCATTTCGCTCGGCGGCTTGTCTAAGGGCGAGCGTCAACTCCCGCCGGAGGCCCTCACGGGCCATTTTCAGGATGTTGTTTGTGCCCGCCTCACCCGGCGTGGGCTCCAGAAACCGGCCCGTACGCCCATGCAGATAAAGAATATCGCCATTGCCCTGCACCAGTGCGCCGGCGGGTACGATCTGGTTCAGCAGCGCCCGCTCGGTAAGCTCCCGAAGGGTGGGCCGCTTGCGCGCTTTGGCCTGTTCGGTCCCTGAGCGGGAGGGGGGGGCTGAAGAGGGTGTCAATGGGGTTCCAAATCTCTCGAACGACACGCGCCGGCCGCTGGGCGCGTCCGGCTTGCGCCGGTAGATCTTCCACTTACGGTCCTCCACGGAAAACAGCGGAATGGATTCACCGACTGTCTCCGATGTACCCAGGTACAGCACGCCGCCGGGGCGCAGCGAATGGTGGAGAAGCGGCATCAACTTCTGCTGGGAACTGGCGGTTAAGTAGATGAACAGGTTACGGCAACTAATGAGGTCCAGTTTGGAAAATGGCGGGTCCCGGACAAGGTTGTGCTCAGAGAAAACGACCATGTCGCGGATGGTTTTTTGGATCCTATACTCAAATCCGCCCGGTTCCAGAGTGAAAAACCGCGCAAGCCGTTCCGGAGTAACATCAGCGGCGATGCTGGCCGGGAACAGGCCGGCCCGGGCTGTAAATATCGCCCGCCGGTCGACGTCGGTGGCGAAGATCTGTACGTGGAAATGCTCATTCCGTGTTTCCTGATGCTCGAACAGCAGAATCGCCAGTGAATACGGTTCTTCCCCGGTGGCGCAACCGGCCGACCACACCCGGATGGAATCGCCCGCTGCTTTGTCTGCAAACAGCGAGGGGATGGCCTGCGTCTCTAGCGATCGAAACGCCTCCGGGTCCCGGAAAAAGTTCGTGACGCCAATAAGGAAATCCTGAAAAAGCAGTTCCAACTCCGCCGGACTTCGCCGGGCGAAGGCAATGTAGGCTTCCAGGGATTTTGAATGCGTAATCGCCACACGGCGCTCCGCCCGGCGCAAGAGCGTCTTCGACTTGTAGAGGGAAAAGTCATGCCGCGTGTGGCTATGCAGCAAAGTGCAAAGCTGCCGCAACCCCTCTTCCCCGTTTTCCGCCTCGGCGTCTACTGTTCCGGCGTTCCCAAAAATACGGGCGACGTAGTCGAGCAGTTTGGGCGCCATCTCCACCGGGGGGATTTCGTAGTCCACCAACCCGGTGGCAATGGCACTGCGCGGCATACCCTCGAATTCGGTGGAGGCGTCGTCTTGCGCCATCACCATTCCGCCTTGGCCTTTGATAGCCCGGATTCCTAAGCTCCCATCGCTGCCAGTTCCCGAAAGTATGATTCCAATCGCCCGTTCCTTCTGCTCTGCCGCCAGCGACCGGAAGAAATGGTCGATTGGCTGCCGTCTCCCCTGCGTGGCGTTTGGTGCGGTGAGTTGCAGCGCGCCCCTGCTCATCGTCATCTCGCAGTTCGGCGGAATAATGTAGACGCCGCCAGGCTCTATCCGCATGCCATCCACAACCTGAAAGACCGTCATGCGGGTGTGGCGCTGGATGATCTCAGGAAGGAGCGTTTTGTGATCCGGGGACAAATGCTGGATGAGCACAAACGCCACCTCAGGATTCGGACCGCTCGGCATTCCCGCGAAGAAGGCCTCGAAGGCGGCAAGTCCCCCAGCCGAGGCGCCGATTCCGATAACAGGAAATGGGCTTGTCTCCGCGACTGGATCACGCACATCGGGCCGAGCGGTGTCATCCATATTGCCCAATATACTCTTTCCTCTTTGGGAAAGCACCTGACCGGACTTGCTCCTCAACCGGGGGACACCCGCAACCCGGGTGTCCCAAACCGCCGAAAACCTACGCCCGAATCGCGTCGAACATACTCCGCGTCTCCGCCGTCAATTCAAACGGCGCCAACGCGGCATTCACCGCGCCCAACCGTCCCTCAAACGCCGGAAACTCAATAAAACTCATGAGCCCCACATGGCACAAGTCCGGATTCACCGGAAACGGTAAATCAGCCAACGCCTCTAAAACTTCCTCCAACTGCCGGCACTCAACGCGCAGACGCACCAGTAACAACTCGCCCTCCTCGCGGGAGGCCAAAACTGTAGACATACCTGTTCTCCTTGGAAACGCGGCAAACCGGCTTTCAGGTGAGAAAAAGAGGTAGGTCCTGAGGGAGGCCCGATTCGCGTTTAGCACTTTTTACCGTGGTTGCAAGTAGCTTGGTTTCAGCAGGACGCCGTCACCTAAATCACTCCACGTGCCATCAGACTAACATTGGTTCGGGGCCAAATCAAGTAAACAGATGGCCCCGAATTCGCAGCCAAATCTACCTACACCGCCGGGAGTATCGCGCGCCCATCCACCCGGCCTACGCGCCCCAGCAAGTACTCCACTTCCTGCTTCGCCTTCGCCGTTAACCCGGCCCCCGGCTTCCGCTGCGCGTCGCTCGCAATCATCCCGCGCCGCATCATCACATACTTCCGCACCGCCAGCCCCACACCCTGCTGCTGCTCATACCGCAACAACGGCAAGTGCGCGTCGAACAGGTCGTGCGCCGCCTCCCGCTCCCCGGCCTTCTGCAGCCGCACCACGTCGGCCAACATGTCCGGAAACGCATATCCGGTCATCGCCCCATCCGCGCCCCGCTCCATTTCGAAATCCAGAAACAAACCGCCGTTCCCGCACAGAATCGAAATCGCCCGCATCGACCCATCCGCCGTAAACCCGCGCAGCGTCGAAATCTTCTCCAGCCCCGGCCAGTCCTCGTGCTTCAACATCACGCACGACGGATTATCGGTAATGATCCGCTTGATCACCCCCGGCGTCATCACCACCGTCAGCGTCAGCGGATAGTCCTGCAGCACCCACGGCACGTCCGGCCCAATCGCCTCCACGGCCTGCTTGAAGTAGGTCACAATCTGGTCGTCGGTGCGCAGCGCGGGCGGCGGCGCAATCATCACCCCCGCGGCGCCTGCGTCCATCGCCGCCCGTGTCAACGACGTCATCGCCGCGAACCCAGGCGACGACACGCCAACAATCACCGGAATCCCCGGCGCGCGCTGAATGAACCGCGTCGCCACCGCGATCGCCTCACTCTGCTCCAGCTTCGGCGCCTCTCCCATAATCCCCAGCACCGTCAGCCCCGTGGCTCCGGCCCGCAGATAGAAATCCGTCAACCCGTCAATCGAGTCATAATCAATTCGCCCGTCGGGCAGGAATGGCGTCGGCGCAATGGGGTACAGGCCCTGCGCGGTGTTGTCGAGTCGCATTAAGGTCCATTATCTACCCGTTTGATAACATGTCTGTCGATATGAATCGCCGCTACTTCTTCTTCGGATCCGTCCTCGCCGGGGCCGTGCCCGCCGCCGGCTTTGGCAGCGTGCCTTCGCTCCGCGCGCTCGGCTACAAACCCTTCTACGACAAGTTGAACGTCGCCGCCATCGGCTGCGGCGGCCAGGGCGGCGTCATTCTCAACAACGCTGCGGCCACCGAAAACATCGTCGCCCTCTGCGATGTCGACGACAACCGCGCCGCCGCCAACTTCCAGAAATTCTCCAAACAACCCAAGTACAAAGACTTCCGCGTCATGCTCGACAAAGAGGGCAAGAACATCGACGCCGTCACCATCGGCATCCCCGATCACATGCACGCCACCGTCGCCCTCAACGCCATGCAGCGCGGTAAACACGTCTACGTCGAGAAGCCCCTCACCCGCACCGTCTGGGAAGCCCGCCTCCTCCGCGACGCCGCGGCCAAATACAAAGTCGCCACGCAAATGGGCAACCAGGGCTACTCCCACGAAGCTATCCGCACCACCGCCGAGATGATCTGGTCCGGTGTCATCGGTGACGTCAAAGAGGTCCACGCCTCCTCCACCCCCGGCACCCACCCCACCGGCACCACCGCCCCCGCCCCTGAAGCTTCCGTCCCCGGTAACGTCGATTGGGACCTCTGGCTCGGCTCGGCCAACATGCGCGCCTTCAGCCCCGATTACGTCCCCTACAACTGGCGCGGTTTCTTCGACTTCGGCACCGGCCAGCTCGGCAACTGGGGCATCCACGCCCTCGGCCCCGTCAATCTGGCCCTCCAACTCGGCGCGCCCTCCAGCGTCGAACTCCTCACCCAGAAGAATCAAAGCAAGTGGACCTTCCCCTCCAAAGCCGTCATCCGCTTCGATTTCCCCCAACGCGGCGGTCTGGCCCCCGTCTCCATCTTCTGGCACGACTCCTCGTCCCCCACCGATGACGACGCCTACAAAGTCCCCGGCGCCGAAAGTGACATGATTCTCCCGCGCAGCGGCAACTTGAGCGAAAAGGGCCGCGGCGGCGCTCCCCGCATGGATCCCGCCGAAGCCGCCGCTCGCCGCGCCTTTGCCGGTTCGTCCGGTGGTCCCCGCATCGGTGCCGGCGGCCCCGGTGTCAAAGTCTACGGCGACCAAGGCCCCCGGCCCCAACCGAAGGCTGGCATCCTCTCCGGCAACGGCGCCGTCTTCGTCGGCTCGAAAGGTCTCCTCTCCACCGTCGAACGTGGCGAAGGCGTCAAGCTCCTCCCCGAAGACAAATGGAAGGATTACACCCTCCCCTCCCAGGTCCTCACCCGTTCCCCCGGCCATATGGCCGATTGGGTACGCGCCTGCAAAGGCGGCGACATGTCCTGCTCGGATTTCAGCATCTCCGTCCCTTATGTCGAATGGGTCCTGCTCGGCGTCATCGCATTCCGCGTCCCCGGCAAACTCATGTGGGATAGCAAAGCCATGCGCTTCACCAACAGCGAAGAAGCCAACAAACTCCTCAAACCCATCTTTCGCAAAGGTTGGGAACTGAAGTTGTAACTCCCCTCGCGGGAACACGCTCTAAGGACAACAACTATGGCTACTCACAAAATTGAAGACGTTGAAGGCATCGGTCCGGTCATCGGAGAAAAGCTCCGCTCCGCCGGCGTTGCCGATACCGATGCGTTGTTGAACGGCGCCAAAACACCGGCCCAACGCAAGGCTCTCGCCGAAGCGTCCGGCCTCTCGGAAAAGCAAATCCTCAAGTTCGC
>CANIFK010000086.1 GCA_947466555.1 Acidobacteriota bacterium
AACAGACGAAGATGGCCGAAGTCGCCAAGCGCTTCAGCGAAGAGGATTTGACCCGGTATCTGCAGATTGTTCTGGACGTTTTTCGGGACCTGCAGTATTCACTGCAACCGCGTCTGCATCTGGAACTTGGCCTGTTGAAGCTCGTTCATGCCGGGCGGTTGACAAGTATTGAAGAGGCGCTCGCTGGGATGGGTGGGGCGGGCACGGCGCCCGTTGCTCCGAAGGCGCCGCAAACGCCATCGCGGCCCGCGCCGTCCGCCGCGCCAGTCGCGGCTCCCGTCAGCTTTGACGATCTGCCCCCGTGGCCGACGAAAACCGAAACAGTGAAGCCGCAGCCGAAACCGGTTGGCGCGCCGCCACCTGCGCCCATTCCAGCGCGGGTTCCCACGACGGACGCGCCGCCCTGGGATGCTCTCCCGCCGAAGCCGGCGACGCCCGTCAAGGCTCCCGCGCCCGTTGAACCGATCAGTTTTGACGACGTGGCGCCATGGCCCACAACGCCCGAACCGGTGAAGACCGCGCCGCCACCGCCCGCTCAACAGTCCCCGTCTTTTGAACCGACACCGTCGTGGGACGAGTTGTCCTCCACCCCTCCGGCAGCAAAGGCCACTCCCCCGCCTGCCGCTTCCAAACCCGCGCCTGTCGCTGGCGGCGGCGGGACCTTGAAAGACCGGATGTATGAGGCGTTAGTGGAGGCCGGACTGAAGTTCACCGCCGATGCGATTGAGTCGGCGCATGTAAACGAATTGCCCGCGGAAGTGGAAATTGTCGCTCCGGAAGAGTTGCAGATGTCCTTGAATGAAAAGGAAGTGCAACAGTTTCTGGTGAAACTCGGCGTGACGAAACGGCTTCGGCTGCGCTTTGAATCCGGAATGGCGTCAGCAGCGCCAACGGCTAAGCCCGCCGCCGCCGCGGCGCGTGACGAAGAAGTCATGCAGCGCGCGAAAGCTCACCCAATGGTGCAACGCTTTCAGGAAACTTTCAAAGATAGCCAGATCCGCCAGGTGCGCGATCTGAAAGAATAGGTAGTCCCGGAGGAACTCATGAAACTGCCCGGAAATATGCAGGCCATGATGGCACAGGCGCAGAAGATGCAGCAGCGGCTGCAGGAAGACATCGCGGCCATCCGCGTGGAAGCCAGCGCCGGTGGTGGCATGGTGACCGTGAAGATGGACGGCATGAAAAAATGTCTCAGTATCAAGATTGATCCCGAGGCCGCCGGCGACGCGGAAATGTTGCAGGACATGATCATGGCCGCCTACAACGAAGCCTACAAGAAGGCCGAAGACCAGGCGGCGGCGAAGACCAGCGGCATGCTGGGCGGCATGGGCCTCCCGCCCGGCCTGTTTTAATCGGCGCCTGCCATGCCTGATTTTGCCGAGCCCTTATCCCGGTTGGTGGAAGAGTTCCGGCGTCTGCCCGGCATCGGGCAGAAATCGGCGCAGCGCATTGCCTTTCATCTGTTGCGCGCGACCAAGGAAGACGCCTTCCGGCTCGCCCGCGCTGTCGTGGATGTAAAGGAAAAGCTTGGCCTCTGCTCCATTTGCAACAACGTGAGCGATGGCGATCTCTGCCCCTATTGTTCGAACCCCAACCGCGACCGTTCCATCATTTGCGTTGTGGAAGAGCCGCCGAATATTCTGCCGATTGAGACCACCCGCGCGTTCGACGGGCTGTATCATGTGCTGCACGGTTCCATTAGTCCGCTCCGCGGCATCGGTCCGGAGCAACTGAAAATCAAGAATCTGTTGCAACGCTTGCAGTCCGGTGACACGCAGGAAATCATCCTCGCCACCAATCCGACCGTCGAAGGCGAAGCGACCGCCGCGTATCTCTCCCGCCTGTTGAAGCCGCTGGGAATCAAGGTCACCCGCATCGCCATGGGCATCCCGGTCGGAAGCGACCTGGAATACGCCGACGAGGTTTCCATGTCGAAGTCGATGGAAAACCGGCGCGAGCTATAGAACGCGCAGCGGATCGAACTCGCGCAATCCCTGTTCCGTCAATCCGCCGATTCGAACATCCCGCAGCACATTGTCGTGGGATTCGCGCAGCAATTCTACTGTCAGGTAGTTGCTGCTCAGCGCCATCTTGCCCTGGCCGAGCGTAACTACGGAGAGCGTCTCCCCGGCGAACTGCTTCCGAAACGCCAGATTCTTGCGCTCCGCCAACTCGCGTAGCCGCCGGTTGCGCTCTTTGCGAATCGGCATCGGAACCTGTCCCGGCGCCGTCGCCGCCGGAGTCCCAGGGCGCGCCGAATAGGTGAACACATGCAGGTAGGTGAAGGGTAGGGAATCGATGAATTGGAACGTCTCTTCGTACTCCGCCTCGGTCTCCCCGGGGAAGCCCACCATGACATCGGCGCCAACGGCCGCGTCCGGCATCCAGGCCCGCGCCTTCTGCACGCGGTCCGCATAGTGGCGCGGACGATACTTCCGGTGCATCCGGCGCAGCACGGTGTCGGAGCCCGATTGCAGCGGTGCATGAACGTGTTTCGCAATTCGTCCGGACTCCGCCATCAACCCCAGCAACTCGTCGGAGAAATCCATCGGCTCCACGGAAGACAGCCGCAGCCGTTCCACAGGTGTCTCGTCCAGCATCCGCTTCACAAGGCCAACCAGACGCATCGTTGATCCCGGCTCCCGGCCCCACCGTCCCAGATTCACTCCGCTCAGAACCACTTCGCGGTAATTCCGCGCCAACCCGCGAACCTGTTCGATCACCTCATCCGCCGGCATCGACCGGCTTCGGCCCCGCACAAACGGAATAACGCAAAACGAGCACCGGTTATTGCAGCCGTCTTGAATTTTCAGGTTCGGCCGCGCCCGATCCCCCGCCGCGTCTTCCACCGGAGCGGAGAGAAATTCGTGCTGGGAAAAGATATCGTGGACGTGGATTTGCCCATGAAAATGGCCCAGTTCATCGGCGACCAAATCCGGAATGTGCGTCTTGTCCGAATTGCCGACCACCCATTCCACCCCCGGCAACGCGGCAATCTCTTCCGGGGCGCGCTGCGCGTAACAGCCTGTTACCAGGATGCGCGCATCCGGATTTTCACGATGCACACGGCGCACGGTATGCCGCAAATCCTCATCCGCAGCCGACGTTACTGTGCAACTGTTCAGAACGACAAGATCGGCATGGCCCCAGGACTCCGCCGCATCCATGCCGCGCTGGCCCAATAGGGACTCGAGCGCCGCCCCATCGGCCTGCGTCGCTCGGCACCCAAAATTCTGAACAAAAAACTTCCGCACACTTCCAGTGTAGCGGCTCTCGCTACTCGGGCAGTTCCTTCGGCGGTTCCGGCAGGAAGAAGCTGGCCGCGAAGCCAATCACGTAGGCCGCCGTGCCCACCAGCGCCGCGGCATAGGCCAGCTTGGCGGCCGGCCCCGCACCTGGGGCGGTCTTCGCCAATTGCGTCGTCAACAGTGCCGCCGACGTGCCCAGCATACGCCCACCGATGTTGGCCGCAAAGCTCTCTCCCGTGCCCCGCAAATGCGTCGGGTAGACGCGCGGCAGGTAATTGCCCCAGAAGCTGAACTGCGCCACTGTCAGCAGGCCGACAATCGCGATACCCCATTTCAGCGTCTGCACGTCCGTTCCGCTAGCGACGAAGAAAACCCACGGCACCACAAACAACCCGGGTATCTGAAACACGCGAATCAGTAACCGGCGGCTCACGATCATCGTGGCCAGCACCGCCAGGATCACACGTCCAACCAGCCCGCCCATCTCCTGCCAGAGCTGCACGCCGGAAACCACTTTCTGTACCAGAGGCGGCGCCATGCCGCCCAGTTCCTGCAACCCCGGCACGATGCGCGGAATCTGCTGGATCGCGCCAAACGCAGCGGCGTAGCTGGCTGCGTACATGATCATCGTCACCCACGTCGTCCGCGAGTACTGCGCCTGGAACAACCCCATAAAACTCGGGCGCTTCAATGTGCCCGCGGCCTTCTTTTCCGCCCACGCCGGAGACTCCGGCAGGAACGGGCGAATCAGCATCAACGGAATCGCCGGCAGCAGTCCTGAAATCAGCGTGTAACGCCACGGGGCGTGCGCGCCGTGAATCGCGGGAAACCAGTTGGCGTTTGTAATGGCGATGTAATAGGCGCCCGTAACCAGCAGTCCGCCGATGGAAGAAAATGCCTGCGTATAGCCAAGCACCTTTTCCCGCAACTGCTCTTCCGGAAACAATTCCGCCAGCCATGCCACCGCAGCCACGAACTCCACGCAAACACCGATGAATGTCGTGCAACGGAAGAACAGTAGTTGTTCAAGCGATGTTGCATATCCGGCCGCCAGGGCCGAGAACGCGTAGATCAGGATGCTCCAAACAAGTACCCGGCGCCGGCCCCAGAGGTCCGTCAAGTACCCACCGATCATCCCGAAAATGCCACCCGCGAATGCAGGGACGAAGAACAGCCAGCCCACCCAGTCAAGATAAGCAGGGGTGCCCGGCTTCAAGCCCCCCAACTCGCCAAGCGCCGGTCCGACGATCAACGGCAAAACCAGAATCTCGTAGATGTCGAAGGCAAAGCCGATCGACGCCACCAGGCAGATCAGCCAGTGAACCAGGGTGAACTTACGCATTCCGAGCATTATACAGAGAAGTAACGTTCCACCGTATTGGCGGAGGGTTTCGGGGTGAGAATCGACACCATCCAAAGCAGGAACGCGGCGCCCAACGTCATCGGCACCACCGGCGCCAAGCCCATGACTGTGAAACCGCGAGGGGCGTAGAACAGGGCAATCGTTGCACCCGCCACCCAAATTGTCGCCGCCAAGGCGCCCCACTTCGTGCTGCCTTTCCAGTACAACGCGCCTACGTAGAGAGGCATCATCGCCGAAAAGCCCGCAAATGAAAATTGCACGGCCAGATCAAAAATGCTCGCCTTGGCGTTCAGCGCCGTGAAATAGGCGAATGCCGTTACAAGAACGATGAACAGCCGTCCGGTCGTCACCTGCGCCTTTTGGCCGAACCGTTCCCGCGCGCCATAAAACGTGAAGATATCCTCGGTGAACATGGTCGACAGCGCCAGAATCTGCGAGTCGCTCGCCATCACCGCCGCCATGATCCCCGCGCCCAGTAATCCGGCCAGCCACTCCGGCGCGAAATGCCCCAGCAACTGCAACATCACATCGTCGGCCACCACCGGCCGGCCCGTGGCCATCTTCATATCGATCTTCGCCGCCAGCGCCGGGATCTCCTGCGCCTGATTCGCGAACACGCCCAGGCATACGCAGGGCAGCCAGATCAGCAGAATGCACAGCGGATACAGCATCACCGTTTTCTTGAACTGTGTCATTTTCTTTGCAGTCAGGCAGAAAATTGCGATGTGCGGAAATGCAATGGCCGACAGCGGATTAAACGTGTAGCTCAGGAACGCAAGCGGCGAGAACTTCTCGCGCGAGAGCAGGTGCGCTGTCTTCGGGTCGTTCAACATCTTCTCCGCAATCGCCGAAAAACCACCCATTCCATTGCTGATTACGAAAACCGCGATCATGCCGAACGTCAGAAACAGTACCGTTTGAAACGCATTCACCCACGCTGTCCCGCGCATCCCGCCGAAGAACACATAGCTCATCACAACAACCGCCACCAACAGGCCGCCCGCCCAGAAGGGAATTAGACCACCGCTGATCACGCTCAGCGTCGTACCGCCACCCATCACGCCGATGATGATGTAAGGGATCAGCAACGCTGCTTGCAGGAAAAATATCAGCGTCCCGATGTGCCCGCACTCCCAGCGATCGCGGAAGATCTGCACCGGCGTGATATGCCCGAACTTCTTCCCCACCGCCCAGAGCTTTGTCCCCAGAAACAGCAATAAAACCGGCACAACAAACGCCGAGCTCGACGCCATCAGCCCAAATGTAACGATGCCGAAATTGAAAGCGTGGCCGCTGGAGCCGAGGATGGCGAACGCCGTCATGTGCGTGCCAAATAGGCTCAGCAGAAACACCCACGGCCCCAGCGCCCTGCCCGCAAGGAAATAATCTTCCGCCTGCCCACGGGACTGCCGGAAGGCGAACACCCCGATGTAGAGGACAATTACCAGGTAGGCCAGCACGAACAGTGTCGGTATCACTCGCCCGGTTCCTTTTCCGCCCACGCTTCCAGTCGCGAGGGCCATGCCACCTTCACCAATAGCGCCATTAACGCCGCGGCGCCCATCGCATACAGGGCGTGATAGGTCAGGCCAATCGGCAGAAATCCAAACAGAAGCGGGCGCGCCGACGTCCAGTTCCAGAAATCCTGGTGGAGCGCGTAGTAGGCGAGAAGGAGGAGCGGAATAGCGATTTTCATTGGGCGATTGCGAATAGGTGATCTTTGCCACGAATGAAGATCGTTCCGTTCGCAATCGCCGGTGACGCCAGCACCGGCTCGCCAACCGAGTTCGTCCGCAACACGGCGAACTCCGGCCCGGCTTGAATTACGTGGGTCTCTCCGTCTTCACTCGTGAGAAGGATTTTCCCATCATAGGCTACCGGCGAGCCCGCAAACTGTCCGCCCGGTCCAGGGCGCTTGCCCTCATACTTCACCGCGCCCGATTTCGCCTCGATGCAAGTCACCAAACCCTTGTCGGTAATCAGATACACGTAGTCGCCATAAAAAATCGGCGCCGGCACATACGCCGTCCCCTTGCCGTACTCCCACAACGGCTTGCCATCGCCTCCGGCCCGAAACGCCCACGCATACTTGTCTGGGTACCCTGCCGACACGACGACAATCCCATTGCCCGACACCGGGCTCGGCACCGCATTCCCCTTCACGCCCGGCCCACGCCATCGCTCCTTGCCTGTCTGCGGGTCGTAGGAGATCACGACATCATTCGCCGTCGTGATCAACTCGCTTTTCCCGTTCCCCTCAACCAGCATCGGCGTTGCCCAGGTGACGTCGGTCTTGCGATCAGTCTTCCAAACCAACTCCCCGTTCTTCCGGTTCAACGCCACCAGCTTCGACTTCTGATCGCTCGAATCGCACTGCAAAATGAGCAATTCCCCCGCCAGCACCGGTGAGGTTCCGGGCCCCATCCCGACAGTCATGATCTTGCCCGGATCATACTTCCAAAGAAACTTGCCCTTCATGTCATAGGCGTAGAAACCTTCGGCGCCGAAGTAGGCGTAGACGGCGCGGCCATCGGTCACCGGCGTCGGCGCGGCGTAGCTGCCGGCCTTGTGCCGTTCGTCAAACACTGGACCCTCATAGGCAACCTGTTGCCAAAGCAGCTTACCGCTCTTGCGGTCCAGGCAGATCAGGACCAGCTTGTGCCGAAGGTCGGCGCCCATGCTGTCCGGATGGCGGAATGGCGTGCCATCGATAACGTGCTTCGGTGGCTGATTGCCTTCCGCCTTGCCTGCCTCGACATCAGTTGTAATGAAAACGCGATCGCCCCAAATCACGGGCGACGAGCGGCCGCGCCCAGGAATCGGCGCCTTCCACAGAACGTTTTGCTGCGCGCCCCATTCGGTTGGCAGGTTCTTCTCAGCCGACACACCGTTCGATCCAGGCCCGCGCCATTGCGGCCAGTTCTCGGCTCCGAGTGGTAAAATAAAAGCTGCAAAAAACCAAAAGACACGCATGCCCCAGTGTACCGGGCTGATTGGTTTTTCACACGTAAGCCCTGGGGCGAAACGCCCGTTTTCAGGGGCCGCCCGGTAGCGTTACGAATCACGTGTGAGCAGCGTCTATTCTAGGGTCTCTGCCCGTGGATATGTCGCCATGGATTGAAAAAATGAGGTGTGAGTTGGTCTCCATTCGATTGGCCATTCTTCCGGTTTTGCTGGCCGCTTCTGTGTATTCGCAAACCGCGGCAACTCTGACGGGTACCGTGCGCGACGCTAGTGGTGGGGTCGTTGCAGGCGCCGAAGTCGCTGTCTTGCAGTTGGCAACGCGCGCGACTCGTACTGCCATCACCGACAAAGACGGCTTCTACCAGATTCCCTCTCTGCGCGCCGGCGTGCTGGAGGTCCGTGCCAAGGCGCAGGGCTTTCGTCCGTTGCTGCGAAAGGGCATCGTACTGACCGTCAACGAGTCGGTCAAACTGGATCTGGATTTGGCAGTGGGCTCAGTCGACCAGGAAGTCACCGTCGACGCCGCGGCCTCCCAGGTCAACACCTCCACCGCCGAGCTTGGCTATCTGGTTTCCGAATCCGCCATGCGCGACCTGCCTCTGAACGGCCGCAACTATACCGATCTTGCGCTCCTGCAACCGGGCGTCGTCTCCTATCCGCACCGCGATGGGGGCTCCGTCGTCGCCCACGGGCTGGGGATGAGTATCAACGGCCAGGATCCGCGCTCGAACGTCTATCTCATCGACGGTACGCCGCAGAACGATTTCACCAACGGCCCAGCCGGTTCCGCCGCCGGAACAGCCCTTGGCGTCGAAGCCATTCGCGAATTCCGTGTCGAGGTCAATAACTACTCCGCCGAGTTCGGCCGCAACTCCGGCGGCCAGTTCAATGCCCTCACCAAGTCCGGCTCCAACGAACTCCACGGCAGCCTCTACCACTTCCTGCGCAACGACAATTTCGACGCGCGCAACTTCTTCGACCCCTCCAAACGCCCTGAATTCAAGCGCAATCAGTTCGGCGGCAGCATCGGCGGCCCGATCCACAAGGACAAAGACTTCTTCTTCTTCACCTACGAAGGCCTTCGTGAACGCCTTGGCCGCACCATCGTTTCGCCCGTTCCGGACGACAACGCCCGGCGCGGCATCCTGCCCGACCCCGCTCGCCCCGGCCAGACGGTCACCGTCCCCGTCAATCCAGCCGTCGTGCCCTTCCTCAATGAAATGCCGCGGCCCAACGGCGCCTCCCGCGGCGGCGGTCTCGCCGATTACATCTTCGGTTTCGCTCAGTCCGTCAATCAGCATTTCGTGCAAGGACGCTACGACCGTAACTTCGGCAATGCCGGGCAATTCTTCACGCGCTACACCTTCGACGATGCCGTCCAAAACCTCCCGACCGATTTCCCGCAATTCCCGCGACAGTTTCTTTCCAAAAACCAGTTCGTAACGTCCGAGTACCGCCACGTCCTTTCCGCCCGTACACTCTTGCATTTCCGCGGCTCCTTCAGCCGCACCACGACATTCCAGAACGTAGAAGCCAACACGGCTACGAAACTTCAGGAATTCGTTCCAGGTCGCGGCCTCACCGGCAACATCGACATCGGTGGCATGCAACGATTCGGTCCGCAAAGCTCGGCCAACCTCCGGCTCACCCAAAATGTCTACGGCTTTGAAACGGGTGCAACGCTTACACGCGGCCACCATATCTTGAAGACCGGCCTGCTCGTGGAACGGTATCAGGACAACATGGTCAACCCGACGTTTTCCCTCGGGACCTACACTTTCAACGATCTCCGCTCCTTCCTCACCAACACCCCAGCCCGCTTCCTGGGTCTCACGCCCGCCGGCCAGTTCGATCGCTACTGGCGCTTCACCTCCATGGGCTTCTACCTCCAGGACTCCTGGAAAATCACCCCGCGCCTGACTATCAACCCCGGCCTGCGCTACGAATTCGCCACCATGCCGATCGATATCTACGGGCGCGATTCAGCACTGCTCAACCTCTTCACCGACGCCTCTCCCCGCTCCGGCCAGCTCTACCAAAACCCCACAAAAAAGAACTTTTCCCCCCGCTTCGGCTTTGCCTGGGACGTGTTCGGAACCGGCCGTACCGCGGTCCGTGGCGGCTACGGGTTGATCTTCAATACCAATGGGCAGCAGACGTTGATCGTCACCGTGACCAACCCACCCTACACGCCCCGCGTCAGTATCGCCAATCCCTCCTTCCCCAATCCGCCCTTTGAACGCGGTGTCGGCAATACCATTCGCCCCGTCGAATGGAACATCCGGAATCCCTACATGCAGACCTGGAACCTGAACGTGCAACACCAACTGCCAGGCGATGTAATCGTTACATTCGGTTACGCCGGCGCGCGGGGTATTCACCTCCTACGGTCCAATGACGTCAACATCGTCGAACCGGTTCGCCAGTCCGACGGCACCCTCGTTTTTCCCGCTGGTGCTCCCCGCCGCAACCCTGCGTTCACCACCATTGAACTCAAATCGAGCGACGGCAACTCCTGGTACAACGCCGGCATCCTCGAAGTCCGCAAACGGCTCGGCCGCGACCTGCAGTTCCAAAGTTCCTACACGCTGGCCCGGAATATCGACACCACGCAGGCCTCCACGTTTTTCTCTGACGCCACCAACGGCACCACATCAGCCATGCCCGAATTCGCTGGCTTCAGCTACAACAAGGGGCTTTCCGATTACCACGCCAAACACAACTGGGTCACGAATTTTCACTGGGATATCCCCATCTACCGAAACGCCCTCGGCCTCCGAAAAGTGGCCTTCTCCGGTTGGCAATTGGCCGGCATCTCCAACCTGCGCAGCGGCGGTCCGCTCACAGTTTTTGTCAGCGGTAACCGCTCCCGCTCCGGATGGTCGCCCTCGTTAGGACCGGGCCTCGGCCAGGACCGCGCCAGCCTCGCGCCCGGTTTCACGCACGAGTCCGCCGTCCTCGGCAATCCCAACCAATGGTTCAATCCCAGCGCCTTCGTGCTTGCACCCGCCGGTCAACTCGGCACTCTCGGGCGCGGCACGTTCATAGGGCCGCATCTGCGGACGTTTGACCTCTCACTGCTGAAGAACTTCAACTTGCCCAGATGGAACGATCAGGCCCGTCTGCAATTCCGCGCCGAATCGTTCAACCTCTTCAACCACGCCAATTTCGGAGTGCCAAACATCCTGGCGATCTCAACCACCACCGGGCCCATCGGGACCTTCGGCGCTGTGCGAAACACCATCACCACTTCCCGGCAAATCCAACTCGGACTCCGCCTGCAGTTCTAACGAGCGGCTTTCTTATGCTTCTTCTCGGCGGAATGGGGGTCGGCTGCCACCGGACCAGTTGACTCCCGCAGCACCAACTCAGGGTCGATCGTGATCTCCCGCGCCGCGTCGCCCTTCTCCGTCAGCATCGCGAAGATCTTCCGGCCCAGCGTGTCGCACGGGATGTGAACCGTCGTCAGCGATGGCGTCATCATCTCGGAAAGGGTGATGTTGTCGAACCCGGTTACTGACACATCCTCCGGCACGCGCAACCCGAACTCGCGCAGCTGCCGCAGCACTCCCACTGCCATAAAGTCGTTCACGCAAACAATCGCCGTCGGGTGCATCCCCTCGCCAAACAGCTCGCGCACCGCTTCCCGCCCACCGGCATAACCGTCCTCGGAAGCCACCGATCGAACCTCTACCTGTGGCCCCAGTCGCTTCACCGCTTCCAGAAAGGACTGGTGCCGTTCGCTGATCGGGCCCAGCGAATCGTGATGCCCCACAAACGCCATCTTCCGGTGCCCCATGCTGTACAGGTACTCCACAATACGCTGCATGCCCCGCCGGTACTGCGTCTTGATGCTCATGACGTACGGCTTCGGAGTGCCCACATCGTAAACGACAGTCCGAACTTTTCGCTCCGACAACTCATCCAACAAGTGCGGCGCGATCTCCGACACAATCAACGCCAACCCCGCCACCCGCCGCCCCAGCATCAAGTGAACATTTGCCACCAATCGCTGCGGGTCGTAGTCTGTGTTGGCAATCAGAACCTCGTAGCCCTTCTCCCGCGCCTCGCTCTCCAGTGCCCGGAAAACATCCAGAAAGAAGGGGTTTTCCAGGTTTGAAACCAAAAGTCCCAAGGTCCGCGTCGCCCCGCCCGCCAGCGCCCGGGCATGGATGTTCGGGAAGTACTTCAACTCCTCAACCGCTTTCAATACCTTCGCCCGCGTGCTGCCCTTCACTACGCCGATGTTGT
>CANIFK010000087.1 GCA_947466555.1 Acidobacteriota bacterium
GGCCCCACCGCGCGCTGCATCAGCCGTTCCTGCGGTTCCACAACCGTCACCTTCCGCTCCAGCGCCCTAGCCGCCGCGGCGACTTCCAACCCAATAAATCCGCCACCCACAACCACCAGCCGCTCCGCCGTTTCCAACTCCGTCAACAACGCCGCGGCCTCCTCGCGAGTCCGCAAATACAGCGCCCCCGGCCCGGCCAGCCGGCGATTACTAGCACCCGTCGCCAGCAGCAAATAGTCGTACTCCAACCCATCGCCATCGCCCAGCGAAACACGCCGCGCATCCCGGTCAATCGCCAGAATCCGCTCGCCCATTCGCAGCGTAATGTTCTGCTTCTCGTAGAAAGCAGCCGGCCGCAGGTCGATCTCGTCCAACTCCTGCTTGCCGTGTAGACAACCCTTGGAAAGCGGAGGCCGTTGATACGGCAGTCCCGCCTCCTCGCCCACCAGCGTGATCGCGCCCGTGTAGCCTTCCGTGCGCAGCGAATAAGCGGCCTGAAAACCGGCCTGCCCCGCGCCGGCGATCACGACGCCAGCCGCCACTAGACCTGCGCCTCGGGCGTATGCACCACCATGCCGTCCAGCGACTTGGTGACCTGAATCTGGCAGCTCAACCGGCTGTTCGGCTGCCGCTTCACCAGCGTGTTGCCCAGCATTTCGTTCTCGCCCGCTTCGATCGGATCGAGCAGCGGCAGATAGGCCTCATCGACGAACACATGGCAGGTGGCGCAGATGCAGGCGCCGCCGCACTCGGCCACGATCTCTTCCACGCCATTGCGTACGCCGCCTTCCATCACCGACGTGCCCAACGGGACGTCGAAGGTCTGGCTCGCGCCAGTGTGCGAAACGTAGGTAATGCTGGCGGTTTCTTTGGGTTTTCGGCTAAATAGGCTCATGCGCTGTCTCGACGATGGTACTCCATCTTTCCGGAAACAGGCAAGAACAGCACCCGCAACCCGGCCGCCGCGCCAAGGGCCACCACGCCCCACGCCCACCAGACATGGATCGTGCTGAAGAAGTACCGGGCGCCCGCGCCTGGTTCGATCGACTGCGAGATCGCCAACGCCGCCGCCCAAAGCCCAACGGGAACCAGCAGCATCGCCCGCCGTCCCGTCCAGGCGGAATTCAATTCGCGCAGTGCATTCAAGCTCAGAATAGCGGGCGCGAGCAGCGTTCCCGTGGCAAGTGCAAGTGCCGTCTCATTCAATCGCTCTACTCCTTGCAGCGCCCAATAGAATCCCCGGAATAGGCTCGGGTGCCAATGCAACGTAGCGCCCGCATCGGTGGCCACCGACGCCACCGCAACCGCCACCAACACCGGCAGCCAAACTCCCAAAATCCCACTCCACCAAATCGTCTTCGCCTCCGGCCGCGTCTTCCCAATTCGCCAAGCAATCACCATCGCCGGCGCCGCTGCCAACAGCACTCCCGGCGTGAAATACTCGAACACCGTTTCTCGCCCCGAGCTGTAGTAAGGATTCATCGCGCCAATGCCCCGCCACTGCGCCTGCAACGCCCAACCCAGAACCCCAATGCCCACTACCAGCGATGCTCCCAGTACCCACCGCCACGCCGCTCGCCAACACACCACCGCACCCCCAACCGCAAACCAACCCAGCACATCCCAACCCGCGCCCGCGAGCCCCCACAACCACTCCAAATATCCAAATGCCAACCACGCCATCACCCACCCCGGCACCGCAAACCGCGACGCATAAAACGCCGGCGCCACATGGCACGTCAGCATCCCCACCGCCGCCGCCGCCAACAGCGCCAACGCAAACGGCACCGGCTCATACGTCGGCGCCGCCCAACTCGCCGTCGTCTCCCAACACACCACCGAAAAGAACAGCCCCGCCTCCAGCGCCACCAACCACCGCCACTCGCTCAACCGGCTCATGCGCTATCTCGACGATAGTCGCCCATCTTTCCGGAAACAGGCAAGAACAGCACCCGCAACCCAGCCGCCGCGCCTAGGGCGACGACTCCCCACGCCCACCAGCGGTGGATCGGGGTGAAGAAAAAGAAGTGGAAGCCCTCCTCTGGCCCAATCCATTGGGAAAAACCCCACGCCGCCGCCCACATTCCAACAGGAACGAGTAGCATCGCCCGCCGTCCGGTCCAGGCAGAACGTAGTTCCTGCAGCGAGAATACGCTAATAATGGCCGGTGCTAGTAACGTGCCATAGGACAGGGCGTACCCGGCCTCATTCCAGCGGCCATATCCCTGAAATGCCCACGAGAAGCCTCGAAATAAACTGGCTCGCCAGTGGAGGGTGGCGCCGGCGTCGGCGGCGACAGACGCTGCCGTGATAGCCACCACCGCTGGAAGCAAAACGCCCAAAATCCCACTCCACCAAATAGTCTTCGCCTCCGGGCGCGTCTTCCCGATCCGCCAGCCGATGACCGTAGCTGGTGCCGCCGCCAACAACACCCCTGGCGTGAAAAACGCAAGCAATGACTCGTGCTCTTCGCCGAAGTATGGGTTCGTAGCCCAAATCCCTCGCCACTGATCGAACAGACACCAGCCCAGAATCCCCACACTCAACGCCAAGCTAAGCGCAATCCCGACACGCCAAGCGGGTCGGACACACGCTAGAAGGACGGCGACCGCTAACCCCGACCACCGGGGCCACCCCAACGCGTTCCAACCGTCCTCCCCCATCCCCCACAACCACTCCATGTACCCAAACGCCAACCACGCCATCACCCACCCCGGCACCGCAAACCGCGACGCATAAAACGCCGGCCCCACATGGCACGTCGACATCCCCACCGTCGCCGCTCCCACCAGCGCCAAAGCAAACGGCACCGGTTCGTACGTCGGCGCCGCCCATAAGGCGGTCGTCGCCCAACACACCAGAGAAAAGTACAGCCCCGCCTCCAGCGCCACCAACCACCGCAACTCGCTCATGTACTAATAGACACCGGCCCATCAGTCCGCGACAGCGCCGCCACAATATTTTCCTTCCGCGCCTCGGCCACCTCCACCGCCGTCTCCGTCGCCACATGATAGAAACAAAGAGCCACCACAAACGCCACCGCCAGCACCCCGTGGTAGGCCCAATAGTTATCCGTCGCCCACCGCGCCAAATGCGCCAACGCCACCGGAATCGTCAGCACCGGGTACGCCGCCAGCAACATAAACTGCGTCTTGCTCGCGTTGTTCCGCCACGCCTGGTCGGCGTCAATCGGCCGCGGCATATAGACGCTCGTTAAATTCCCCCCGCCCATCACCGAAACCAGAAACACCGCCGCCGCCGCCAGCGCGTCGGCCACCTGCGCCGCTCCCGCCCCAATCGGTAACACCATCGCGATCGCCGACAAAATGGAAATCGTCAGCACCGTGAAAAAGATCGCCACCATGTTCTTCGCCCGCAGCACGTCGCGGAACCCCACCGGCGTCACAAACCACTGCTGCGCCCCGGCCCGCTCAAACCCAAACACGTTCCAATACAGCACCTCGCCCAGCACCAGAATCCCGTACAGCGTGGCCATGGTGATGTAGTTGTTCGCCATCCACCCGCCCTTGCTCCGCAGCGCCTGCGGCAGCCACAGCACCGCCCCAAACGTGCTCGCCATCATGAAGATCAACCGGAACCGTGGCGACCGCGTCAGCGTCCGCAAATCCTTCTCCACCACCGCCGCCACGGGGTCCATCAGCACCATGCCCGGCCACCGCACCACCGCGTCGAACCACGTCGATTCGGCCTTCTCCGCCTTCCGCGGCCCGTCCCCCTCGCCCTCCTCCAACCGCAACGACCGCGCAAACTGGATCCGCGCGAACAGATACGCCAACCCCGTCGACGCCGTCAACGACGCCACCGCCAACCCGCCGCCCTTCCCCAACGCCAACGCCCCCACCGCGATCCACGGCGTCACCCGCATCACCACCGCGAACTTCTCCAAAAACGCGAACTGGTTCGGCGCCCCCTCCTGCAGTCCCGCCGCGAACAGCTGCGGCACCAGGATCAGCGCCAGGAAAAACACCATCATCAACTCGCGCACGCCCTTCTTCTTGAACCACCGCTCCATCAGCGCCTTCACTCCCGTGGCCAGAAACAGGTTGAACACGATGAACACCACAATCACCAGCGGCGCCCATACCCGCACCTCCGGGTTACACCACAGCCCCACCATCAGGCCCAGGCAAACCAGCAGCATCTCAACCGCCGTCGTCACCCGCAACACCACTTCCAACGCAAACATCTGGCTCTCCGGAATCGGATACACCAGCAGCCGCCGCATGTCCAAAAATGCCCCCTGCGACGCCAGAATAATCGGAAACAGCTGCCAGAAAAAGAACACCAGAAACAGCGCCCCCGGCAGCGCCCGTTCCACAATCGCCATCGGCACCCGCCCGCTCACCACATACCCCGCGCCCACCGCCCCCAGCGCCCAAACGCCGTACCACAACAACCCCATCAGCCACTTCAACACCAGCCCGCCCTTGTTGGCGCGCATGTAGAAATTCCGCGACGTCGCCCACTGCGCCCACACAATCGCGCGCAGCGGCCCCAGTTGCTCCACTACAGCCACTCCAGGTTTTCGGTACTCCGCGCTCCGCCCACCACCCGCACAAAAATCTCTTCCAACGATTCGGTCCCGCCCCGCAAATTCGCCATCGTATCGTCCACCACCAGCCGCCCATGGCTGATAATCGCCACCCGGTCGCACAGCCGCTCCACCACCTCCAGCACATGCGAGGTCAGGAAGATCGTCGCCCCTTTACCCACCAGGTCCAACAAAATGTCCTTCATCAACCGCGCGCCCACCGCGTCCACGCCCTCAAACGGCTCGTCCATCAGAAACAGCTGCGGCCGGTGTAACAGCGCCGCCGCCATTGCCACCCGCTTCCGCATCCCTTTGGAATACTCGCCAATCAGTTTCCGCCCCTGCGCATCCATTTCAAACAGCGCCAGCAACTCCCGCATCCGCTCCCGCGTCATCGCCGCCGGCAGCCCGTAGATGCGCCCCGTGAATTCCATGTATTCCTGCGCCGTCAAATGGTCGAAAAGAAGTGTATCTTCCGGCACCAGTCCGATCTGCCGCTTGATCGCCACGCCCTGCTCCGGCATGCGCAATCCCAGCACCTCAATCTCCCCGGACGTCGGCGTATTTACTCCCATCAGCATCCGGATGGTAGTGGTTTTACCTGCCCCGTTCGGGCCCAAAAAACCGAAAAAGCAGCCCCGCGGAACCTGCAGCGTCAGCCCGTCCACCGCCGCCTTACTCCCATAGTATTTCCGCAAGTCGCGCACGGCGATCGCGGGCGTAGCCACCACCGGCGGCGGTGGTGGTGGGTCCACTTCCCGTCCGCCCTCGGGAATAAACTCTGGGTTCACGTTCCCAGTGTAAGACTTTCTCCTCCTTCGCCGAAGAGAGAAGGGAGTATGTCCTCCATCCTTGCACCCACCCACCTACGCGACAAAGCCCTCGAAGGGATCGGCAAACTTCCCCCGTTCAGCCCGGTTCTCACAAAACTACTGGCCAGTCTGGCCAAAGACGACATCATGGTCACTGAGCTGGCCGATTGGATCGAGAAGGACACCGTCCTCACGGGCAACGTGATGCGGATGGTGAATTCGGCTGCCTATGGCCGCATGGGCACCGTCTCCAGCGTGCGCCACGCCATCACCATTCTCGGTACCAATCGTCTCCGCAATATCGTCCTCGGCCTCTCGGTCTGCAACATGATGGCCCAACTGAAGCTCCCCGCCGGCTGGTCCACCAAACAGTTCAACCTCCACGCCGTCGCCGTCGCCAATATGAGCGATCTCATCGTGCAAAACATGACCGTCGAATACGCCGAAGGCGCCTTCGTCGCCGGCCTGCTGCACGATGTCGGCAAGCTCCTGCTCGCCGTCACCTGCCCGGAAGAATACGCCAACGTCATCGCCGAATCCAAGCGCGAAGGCCGCGAACTCTACGACGTCGAAATCGTCCAGCTCGGCTTCTCCCACGCCGAACTGTCGCAAAAAGTCCTGGAAAACTGGAAACTCCCCATTCCCGTCCAGGTCGCCGCGCGCTTCCATCACAACCCCGATGCCGATGCCACCGCCCCCGGCCTCACCGCTCTCAGCCGCGCCCTGCAGCTGGCCGATTTCACCGTCAACGCCCTCGGCATCACCGCCGTCGCCGATGACCGTGATGTCACCGATCCCGCTCCCTACCTCCAGGCCTTCGGCCTCGGCGACAAGTGCGAGAAGATCCTCAAAACTTTCGACCAGGAAATGGAAGCCATCCGCGGCATCCTCTAATCCGGCACTCCGGCGACATACACCTGCGTGGACCCTGTCCTATCGCTGGCGAAGACAACCAGTCTCTCGTCCGGCGAATAGGACGGGTGCGGGTGGGTCCACTGCGGCCCATACACCGTATCCGTCCCCGCTTCCATCCAGCTCAACGTCCCCCCCGCCTTCGCCCCGCTCCGCGCCGCTGCAAAATCCTCCGCCAGTGCATACCGGCTCGTCTTCCACTGCGATCCCCCGCTCGACGCCTCCGACACGCAAATCTGCTTCCGCTCCCCAGTCGCTACATCAATCTCAAAGATCCCCTCATCGGGATGATTCGTATCGCACAGCACCTTACTCCCATCGCGATTCGGGGTAATGTGCCACCCGTGAAACTCACAAATTGTCCGATGCTCGCGCGTCTTCCAATCCATTACCCGCAATGCCCGCGGCCAAACCGTATACACGACGTTCCCGGTCTGCCCCAAAAACGTTTCGTGTACCACGAAGTAGTCGTTGTCGTGCTCAAACAGGCACGCCATCGCCGTCCCGTCCCGCCGCACCCGGTGCATCCGCGGCGCCGGGTCCCCGGCGAACTCAATCCACTCCGGCTCCAACGGATGAAACTGCGGATGAATCACCGTTCGCGGATAGGGAATGATGTGCCACCCCGTCCCATCCGTCCGCCCCACCGCCAGCCCCGATTGTCCGTCTTTCTTAATCGCCGCCACCAGCCATTCGCCC
This sequence comes from Acidobacteriota bacterium, assembly GCA_947466555.1. Lineage (GTDB taxonomy): Bacteria > Acidobacteriota > Terriglobia > Bryobacterales > Bryobacteraceae. The sequence continues at coordinate 6,976 of CANIFK010000087.1, forward strand.
GCTGCGTCAAGCGATGGCTCGCCCATTGACCCGGCCCCGAAATCCACCACGCAACTCTCCGTCAGCGTGTCCAGATCCAGCCGCCAGATCCCGGCCCCCCGCACGAAAAAGACACCCGTCCCATCCCGCGAAATCGCCGGCGAAAACGGATGAATCGCTGCGCCATCGGTCAACTGCCGAATGGCCCCGCCCGGAAACTCCGTCACCGCGAACAGCTGCCAGCCGCCCGTCCGGTTGGAGATGAACAGCATCGTCCGACCGTCCGGAGTGAACGACGATTGCAGGAAGTACGTCGCATGATTAATCGCCGCGCCCGCCGTCATCTGCAGCACCTCCACGCCCGTCACCCGGTCGCGCTGCCGTTGCAGTTCGGAAGGAAAAAACTCGCCTTTTGCCATCTGCTACTTCTTTCGCAAAAAGATCATGTGCTGCCACGGCAGCGTATCCAAAACCTTTTCGATCACGAACCCTTCCGGCTCGGTCTCGGCCTTCACCTCGGCCAGCGTCATCTTGTGCTCCAGCCGGATCGGTACGCTCGTGTCTTCCTTCCGGAACTCCAGCAGCACCAGCCTCCCATCGGCCTTCAACGACCTCCGGATCGACCGCAACATCTCCTGCGGCTTCGAAAACTCGTGGTACACATCCACCAGAATGATCAGGTCCTGCGAATCCACCGGCAGGTTCGTCTCCGCCTCCGCCCCCAGCACCGGCTCAATATTCTTGATCCCCGCCGACGCCAGCCGCTTACCCAGCAACTCCAGCATCTTCGGCTGAATATCGACGGCGTATACCTTCCCCGTCGCACCCACCAGCCGCGCCATCCGTACCGCGTAGTACCCCGTACCGGCCCCCAGATCGCACACCGTCATGCCCGGCTTCAACCCCAGTTGCGCCACCGCTTTTGTCGGGTTTTCCTCGCTCTCCCGCTCGCTTCTCTCCAGCCAATCGGCACCTGCGGCCGACATCACTGGCGCGAACACTCGCCCGCTTACCGGGTGCCTGGCTTGCACCCGTTGCCCGTAGGCCATAGTACTCAGGAGAGTTAGCGCCAGAAGATATATTTGCATTTGATATCGCAAGCTAATCATAATAACTTCAAATCCCGCCATTCTAGGATCGTACTTCCATGCCGATGTCACTTCGCGCGTTCATGCTGATCTCCATCAGTGCTTTTTTGCTTACTTCCGCAGGTTGTTCCTCGAAAACCAAAGCGCTCACGTTGCCGATTGGAGAGAAAGTGCAGGTAGGAAAGCTCTCCTACCAGGTCATTGATGCCAACTGGCAGGCAGAGGTGGCAGGATTGAAGCAGCCCCCGAAGAATCGCGTACTGCAGATCCACATCACCGTCACCAACTCGGGTGCTGAGGAGATCTCCATCCCGATGCTGCGCCTCCACGATGCGGCTGGGAACGAGATCTCCGAAATTATGGAAATGGAAGGCAACACGCGTTGGATGGGGATGATCCGCCGCATGCAGCCCGCGCTCACCGAAGACGGCATGATCTACTTCGACGTTCCGGTCGGCACGTATAAACTGGAAGTGGTCGATAACTCGATGGCCGACAATGAACAGATCGCCTTCATCGAAATCCCGGCCACACTGGCGCCGCCGCCCTCCCTGCCTGCCGACAAAAAAGGAATCTAGCCACCGTGCGTCTGCCCGGCGCTCTCCTGATCCTCGTGCTCGCCTCCCACGCCGAACTGGTGGCCGAGTTGGCGATCGTCCAGCCGCAACTCGCCCAGTTTGACGGCGGCCCCGCCGTTGCAAAATCGTTCGCCTTCGCCAGCGCCGAGTCCATTTTCCTCAGCTTCGACATCGCCGGCTTCAAACCCTCCGGCGACGAGGATCTGAAGCTCAACCTCTCCTGGGAGTGCCAAGTCTTCGACGCTGCCGGCCTCGCCATGACCGCGCCCCAAAAAGGCGATGTCAAAGTCGACCTCGCCCCGGAAGACAAAAAATGGCGTCCACGCATCCGCCTCGAATTGCCCCTCCCGCAAGCCCTCCCCAGCGGCGCCGCCGAAATCCGCCTCACCGCCGTCGATCATGTTGGCGCCACCAAAGCCGCCCTCACCGTCCCCTTCCAAACCCGCGGCCTCAACCTCGCTGCCGTCACCACCCTCCAACCCCTCCGCTTCCGTTTTCTCCGTTCCGAAGACGCCCCCGAAGCGCTCACGGTGCCCGCTTACAAACAGGGCGATATGGTCTGGGCCCGCTTTGAATTTGCCGGCTACAAGCTGGGGGAAGGGAACTCCTTCCAGGTCGGATACGGCCTCGAGGTCTTCCGCGCCAACGGCGAAAGCCTTTTCAAACAGGAGGAAGCTGCCAACGAGACCGGCAAGTCGTTCTACCCCCGTCGCTACCTCCTCGGCGCCCTCAGCCTCCAACTCACCAAGGATCTCGACCCCGGCGAATATACCATCGCCCTCCGCATCCGCGACTCGGTCGGCGCCCAGCAATCGGAAACCAAACACGCCTTTCGCGTCGAATAGCTCCCCTAAGTACGATTGTCTGCGCGATAGTTGAGAACTTTCCCCTGCGCCGCCCACTCCACTAATATGGGACTCTTCCGGACGCGAACAGCGGCGGTCTTCGGCATCGACGCTCACTTGATCGACGTGGAGGTGGACCTCTACCCGTCCGGATCCGCCCGCGACTTCATCACCGTCGGCATGCCCGATCTCGCCGTCCGTGAAAGCCGCGAACGCATCAAATCGGCCCTCATGAACTCCGGCTTCGGTTACCCCGCCAAAGCCGTCACCATCAACCTCGCCCCCGCCAACGTCCGCAAGGAAGGTGCCGGGTTCGATCTGCCCATGGCGCTCGGTATCCTCGGCGCCACCGGTGCGCTCCATCCCAGCGATCATCACGCCTTCGCCGGCGAACTCTCGCTCGACGGCACCCTCCGCCCCGTCCGTGGGGCCCTCTCCATGGCCGTCTGCGCCCGCCGCAGCGGTCTGCGCTACCTGGTCGTGCCCAAGGAAAACGCCCCCGAAGCCGCCGTCGTCGAAGGCATCCGTGTCCTCGGCGTGCGCCACCTGGCCGAAGCCGTCGCTGCCCTCCGCGCGCCGGAGGAGTTTGCCGCCGAATACCCCGCCGCCGACGCCGATGGCGCCAACACCATTCCCGACTTCGCCGATGTCCGCGGCCAGACCACCGCCAAACGCGCCTGCGAAGTCGCCGCCGCCGGGGGCCACAACGTCCTGCTCGTCGGCCCCCCCGGCTCGGGCAAGACGATGCTCGCCCGCCGCCTCGCCGGCATCCTCCCCCCGCTCGAATTCGACGAGGCCATCGAGACGACCCAGATCCATTCCGTCGCCGGCCAACTCAAACCCGGCGCCGGCCTCCTCCGTCGCCGGCCCTTCCGCTCGCCCCATCACACCGTCTCCGACGCCGGCCTCATCGGTGGCGGCAGCGGTATGCCCCGGCCCGGCGAAGCCAGCCTCGCCCACAACGGCGTGCTCTTCCTGGACGAACTCCCCGAATTCGCCCGCAATGTCCTGGAACAGCTCCGCCAGCCCCTCGAAGAAGGCGCAGTCACCATCGCCCGCACCTCCGGCACCATGCGCTTCCCCGCGCGCTTCATGTTGATCGCGGCCATGAACCCCTGTCCCTGCGGCTACTACGGGGACGCCAGCCGCGAATGCCGCTGCACCGGCGGCATCATCCAGCGTTACCTCGGCAAGATCAGCGGGCCGCTATTAGACCGAATCGATCTCCACGTCGAAGTCCCCGCCGTCCCCTACAAGGAGCTCCGCGCGAACGACACCGGCACCACCTCCGAACGCATGCGCGAACGCGTGCTAACGGCCCGCGCCCGCCAGCAAGCCCGCGGTTTCTACAACGCCAGTCTCCCGCCCAGCCAGGTCCGCCCGCTCTGCGCCCTCGACGAAGCCGGCGAGCGCACCCTCGAACTGGCCATGAAAAAGATGGGCTTGAGCGCCCGCGCCCACGACCGCCTCCTCAAAGTCGCCCGCACCATCGCCGACCTCGACAACGCCGACCGCGTCCTCGCCAAGCACCTCGCAGAAGCCATCCAGTACCGCAGCCTCGACCGTAGCTACTGGGGCTAAGTGACAAAATCAGGTCTGCCCGATCAACAGCTGGAAGTTCTGCATTCGTTCCAGGAAGCCGAACAAAGGGACCTGGAAGCGATGTGGGCCATGTCACCGGACGAGCGAATGACGATCATAGAAGAACTGCGGAGGAGTTGGTATGGGGGCACCGAGGCGGAATCAACGTTTCCCGGCGTTCTCGAAGTAATTCGCCGCACATGAGGTTCGCTACCTCCTGATCGGCGGATATGCTGTGGGTTTTCACGCCTCGCCGCGAAACACGAAGGACATCGTTTTTCGGAACTCTGGTGACCCGGAGAACCGGACATTCGCTTTCCCTGACATCCAGAAAGATCTTCTCAGTGAGGAATCCGCAATCGTGCGCTTCGGCGTGCCTCCCCACCGCGTCGAAATTCTTCGGCAGATTACGGGGCTCGAGTTTGAACAAGCTTGGCGGAACCGTGTCCAATGGACTGGCGACGATTTTCAGATTCCCGTCATCGGCTTGGCCGATCTCCGGCAAAACAAGGCGGCATCCGGTCGCAGCCAGGACCTGGCGGATCTGCAGCACTTGCCCGACACGTACACGCAACAGCAATCCGCGAACGAACGCCACCCCACTCCTGTAAACTACCCCCAATGCTCAAAGTCTTCTGCGCCCCTGCCCGCTACACCCAAGGCCCCAACGCCACACTCCACCTCGGCCCCGAAATCCAAAATCTAGGGCTCGAAGGCCCCGCCCTCATCGTCGCCGGCCGCTGGGCCATCCGCCTCCTAACCCCC